>JBATLU010000373.1:0-23076 GCA_049289475.1 Pontixanthobacter sp.
GATCGTGACTTTGGCGAAGCGCTATTACGAGGAAGATGACGAAAGCGTGCTGCCGCGCTCCATCGCCAGTTTCTCAGCCTTCGAAAATGCCATGTCGCTCGATATTGCGATGGGCGGTTCGACCAACACCGTACTGCATCTGCTCGCCGCCGCGCATGAGGCGGGTGTCGATTTCACCATGGAGGATATCGACCGCTTGAGCCGCCGTGTGCCGTGCCTGTCCAAAGTCGCGCCGGCCAAGAGCGACGTCCATATGGAGGATGTCCACCGCGCGGGCGGGATCATGTCGATCCTTGGCCAACTCGACAATGCAGGGCTGCTCAACACCGCGCTGCCGACGGTGCACAGCCCGACGATGGCCGATGCGCTCGACGATTGGGACATCAGCCGCACGCAGAACAACAAGGTCCACGAATTTTTCGCCGCCGCGCCGGGCGGAGTGCCAACGCAAACCGCTTTCAGCCAGAGCAACCGCTGGCCCGAGCTCGATCTGGACCGCGAAAACGGCGTGATCCGCAGCGCCGAGCACGCCTTCAGTCAGGATGGCGGTTTGGCCGTGCTGTCGGGCAATATCGCGCTGGAAGGCTGCATCGTGAAAACCGCCGGGGTGGATGACAGCATCCTGAAATTCTCTGGCCCTGCGAAAGTCTATGAAAGCCAGGACGATTCGGTCACCGCGATCCTGACCGGACAGATTGTGGCGGGTGACGTGGTGGTAATCCGTTACGAAGGACCGCGTGGCGGGCCGGGGATGCAGGAAATGCTCTACCCCACCAGCTATCTCAAATCGAAGGGACTGGGCGCTGCCTGCGCGCTGCTGACCGACGGGCGTTTTTCGGGCGGAACCTCGGGCCTGTCGATCGGCCATGCCTCTCCCGAAGCAGCAGAGGGCGGTGCGATCGGTCTGGTTGAAAACGGCGACATCATCGATATCGACATTCCGGGGCGGACCATTTCGCTGCGCATTTCGGAAGATGAACTCGCCAAGCGTCGCGCCGCGATGGAGGCGAAGGGCGATGATGCATGGAAACCCGCGCAAGACCGTCCGCGCAAAGTGTCACGGGCGCTCGAAGCCTATGCCGCGATGACGACCAGCGCATCACGCGGTGCTGTGCGTGATGTCTCGCAATTGAAGCGGAATTAATAACATGGCGCATCGGTTTGTTTTTGCTGGAATTTGCGTTGCCGCAATGTCAGCCTGTTCGCCCGATGTCGATCAACCGCAGGCGGTAGAGGGGGCAGAAACCGTCGAATGCGCTTTGGGTGAGGGCAGCCAGTTTGCGCCAGACTGTTTGGTGGAGCGTTCCGATGTTGAAGGCATCCGGATTCTCACTGTGCGACACCCCGATGGCGGTTTTCGCCGCTTTCATATGCTCGATGACGGGCGCGGCTTGATTGAGGCTGATGGTGCGGATCAGGCGATACGCAAGCTCGACAATGGCGTGTTGGAAATTACCGTCGGGACCGACCGCTACCGCTTCCCCGCCCAGCTAAAGGCTGCGGATGACAGCGCTTAGTAACCAGATACTCACCGTCCGCCAGATGCAGGCGGCGGAACAGGCGTTGGTCGATAGCGGAACCAGCGTGGATCAATTGATGCAGATTGCCGGCCGCGGTGCAGCCGAATGGGTCTGGCGGTTCGCCGCCGGACGCAGCGTGACCGTGCTCTGCGGGCCTGGCAACAATGGCGGTGATGGCTATGTAATTGCAGAAGTTTTGCGAGCTCGCGGTCTGGACGTCACTGTTGTAGCACCGTTGGAGCCCGTCAGCGAAGCTGCACGCAATGCACGCAATTGTTACCAAGGAAGCCTTCAGGACAATTACCGCAGGGCGCAGGCCGATATTCTGGTCGACTGCCTGTTCGGAACCGGCCTGACTCGCGGGCTGTCAGACGATCTCGTTGAAATGCTGGCAGAACTCGCTCTGTGGCACGATTTTGTGGTTGCTATAGATTTGCCGAGCGGGGTGGACTCGGACAGCGGAGCTCTTCTCTCCGAAATACCGGCATACGATCTGACAATCGCGCTAGGCGCTTGGAAATGGGCGCATTGGATGATGCCGGCGGCTGCCCGCTTGGGACATCGTCGATTGGTTCCGATAGGCATTGACTCATCTGCTCAGGCCGATTTTGTGACCCCGATTTTGCTCCCCAAACCAGCACTGACAGTGCCTGCCACCGATGCGCATAAATATTCACGCGGACTTGTCGCCATTGTTGCTGGTTCGATGCCCGGTGCTGCGCAATTAGCGGCACGCGCGGCAATGCACGGCGGAGCTGGCTATGTGAAAATATTGACTGGGGGGGTGGAGCTGGATTGTCCTGCCGATCTGGTCGTCGATACGCGAGGTTTGGAACAAGCCTTGGCGGATGACCGGATTACAGCGCTCGTGATCGGACCGGGTTTGGGAACGGGAGATCGTTCCAAACAAATGCTGCGCATGGTTTTAGAGTATCCGTGCCTTACCCCGACTGTGCTAGACGCCGACGCCATCAATTGCCTAGCCGCAGACGATACGGCTGTCGACTGGCCAGCGCCTTCGGATCGTGCCTTTATTTTGACGCCCCATGCTGGTGAGCTCATGCGATTGAGAAGTGTTTTTGAAGCGGCGGAAGTCAAAGGCAAACTTGGACCCAAGGTTGATCACACGATCGAGCTTGATTGGATGACCGACGCAACTATCGTCGCAAAAGGCCCCGATACGGTCATCTTCAATCGCGATTTGGGCATGGCACTTGCGCCGCCTGCATCCAGCTGGTTGTCGGTCGCGGGAACGGGCGATGTATTGGCGGGAATAATTGCTAGCAGGCTTGCGACTGGCGCCGATCCATTCAGTGCAGCATCCCAAGCCGTATGGCTCCACAGCGAGGCCGCAAGGCTGGCGGGCGGACCATTTACCGCATCCGAGCTTGCCGGAAAGGTTGCACAGGCCTACGCGGCCTGCCTGTGACTACAGCATCAGAAATTCTTCGTATCGCCGCCAAGGGCGACGGCATCACCGCCGATGGACGCCATGTGCCCGGCTCGGCCCCCGGGGACAAGCTTCTGCCCGATGGCACACTTGAACATGGCACGCACCATGTTGCACCGCCATGCCGCCATTTCGGCAAGTGCGGCGGATGCCAGTTGCAGCAAATCGATGAGGATTCCTTGCGCGAATTCGTTACCTCGCGAGTCGCCAATGCGGCGGAGGGGCAGGAGATTTGCGTGGGCGAAATGTTGCCGACGCATCTCTCGCCGCCCAAAAGCCGACGCCGCGCCGCGCTCCACGCAGTCAATGGCGGGGGCAAACCGCTGATCGGGTTTCGCGAGGCGGGATCGCATAAAATTGTTGGGCTGACCGAATGCCATATTCTGGCCGAACCCTTATTTGCTACTGTAGAATCCTTGCGCAAATTGCTGGCAAGGCGGCAGGGCAAATATGCGGTAGATATCGAACTGACGCTCACCGATCAGGGAATCGATTGCTCGCTTAAGAACCTAACCGTCGAAGGGCTCGACCAGACCGAGGCCATGCTCGATTTCGCGCGCGACAATGCGCTTGCGCGGCTCACGCTCGATCAGGGTTACGGGCCTGAGACGTTGTGGGAGCCTGAACCGGTTACAATTACGCTATCGGGCGTTCCAGTTGGTTTTCCAAGCGGGTCTTTCCTGCAAGCAACTGGTGATGGTGAAGCGGCTTTGGTGGCCGACGCCAAAGCATGGCTGGTGGGTGCCAAGACGGTCGCCGATCTGTTTTCAGGGCTGGGCACTTTTGCCTTTGCGCTGTCGCCAGCGTTCAAAGTGCTTTCTGCAGAGGCGGCGCGCGACGCGCATACCGCGTGCAAATCGGCTGCCGGGTTTACCGGCCGGCCGGTCCATTCGATCCACCGCGATCTGTTCCGCAATCCGCTCCAACTGGACGAATTGAACCGTTTCGATGCCGTGTTGCTCGATCCGCCGCGAGCCGGCGCGCGCGATCAAATTGATCTACTCGCGCAAAGCACTGTCGCAAGGTTGGTCTATATCAGCTGCAATCCGTCAAGCTGGGCGCGTGATGCCAAGCGCCTGATTGATGGCGGATACCGGCTCGAAAAGCTGCGCGCGGTCGGTCAATTCCGCTGGTCGACTCATGTCGAGCTTACCAGCCTGTTTGTGCGTTAGAACTACGCGCTAACCCCGCAGCATATCCAGCATCTGCCCTTCGAGCCAAGCGCGCGCGTGCGGTTCGACATAGGCGTGGCTTGCGCCTTCGCAGCGGCGGATTTCGCCTTGCGGATTTTCTTCCCATTGCGCTTCGAATATTTGCGCGGTGCGGTCCTTTGCGGCCAGCAGTATGCGGTAGGGCTTGCCTGCCATATCAAGACCTTGCGCCATCTCTTGTGCGAGCGAGGACGCCACAGGCTTGGGACTGATAGCCTGTTTCAGCCCTTTGACCAGTTTTGCAATGCTGACCTTGCCGGTAAGCAGACGTAACAGTTCCTTGGGGTTCTTCAGCTTTTCGGCATAGCGCGAGCGGATAGCGCCAGCGGGCATCGCGCCGTCATCCTGCTCTATTGTCCACGGATTGGACAGCAGCAATCCGTCGCACAGATCGCCCTTAGACAGCATCAGCGCGCTGGCGGCATCGCAATTGCCGAAAGCGACCACACGGTCCATTTGCGGCACCATCGCGCCAAATGCCTCGATTGCGGCAGCGATGTCTTTGGCGCTTTTGCGAAAGCCTCGATTTTCACCGTCGCTGTCGCCAATTCCGCGCCGGTCAAACCGGAATACGGGAAAGCCGGCCTCGGCAATATGGGCAGCAATTTGGGCTTGGCCAGAGAAGGCACCGCTGCGAATTTCATTTCCGCCGCTGACAATAAGCAGCCCTGATTTACCGGCTGCGGTGTCGAGCGTGCCGGCCAGCGTACACCCCTGACATTCGAAAGTCAGATGAAGCCTGCTCATGCGCCAGCCATCCCAATGGCGATTATCGCCGCGAGAGCATCGGCTTGCTCCGGGTCCTCGTCGGGTTCGGCGCGTAGCCACAATCCCGCGCCGCCGACCATGTCTTGCGTGATATCGATAAGGTTTTCCTGCGGCGGGGTTTTGGTGTCTGATAGAGCGGAAAACATTGCTGAGCCGATTTTCCAACCGGCGAGTTCGATACCCTCTGCGCGCGCCATTGCTTCAAGCTGCGCTATTGTTTCCTCTTTGCCCGACTCACGCGCTGAAATCGCGCGCGCGCGCAGCATAGCGCGCAAGACTTGCCTCCCACCCGTTGCTGCATAGCGCCAGCCGGGCATATCGGGCGGGGCAAGCATTGCGCCGCTGCGCATGGTCAACACATGGGTCGCATCGAAGTAGAGCGCGGCGGCTTCTGCGGCAAAGCGCCAGTCCTCCAGCGTTTGCACCTCATGCGGCTCGGTGCTTTCGTTGCAGCCGGGCAAATCGGGCAGAATACTGTCGATCCCCGACAAATCTAGCCGGTGCATTACTTCGACCGTCTGGCGGCGTATCTTGTTGGCTTCGTCAAAAAACGCTGGCAGCACCAGAATTCGGTGAGTGCGCGCCTGATCGAAGGTCAGCGCCGATTCCTCCGTTCGTCCGCCACCGGGGATCGGCGCGGGCCATTGAACGAAGCTCCGCATTGACTAACTCTCGATGGCTTTCGCCTCGGCGAAGGCGAGTAGCCCGCCGAAGGTTTCGAGCATTTCACCGTCAACATCATCATCTTCGATGATAATATCCATCCGGTCTTCCATCTCGGTCAGCAAGCCTGCGACCGCCATTGAATCGAGCTCTGGCAAATGGCCAAACAGGCCGGTTTCATTGTCAAATGTTTCGACCTCGTCCACGTCAAGGCCAAGGACATCACACAAGATAGACCGCAATTGCGCATCGATAGCCACACGGCTGGGCGCAAGGCCTTTGTGCCGCTTTTCGTCTTTCATCAGATGCTCATCTGAACCGTCAGTTTCGGGCTCGCCAGTCATTTGCGTGCTTTCCCCTCCAAGTGCGCGGCTGCCCTTAGCTTTGCCCGCCACCCTGCGCAAGCCGCAGGATTTCGCGTTTGGCGAGCGAGGCCCATGCGCGCGGCCGGTTCGGGTTTAGGCAATCGAGGCGGAACCGCGGACGGGCGGCCTCCATCCAGTCGGACTTATATTTATCATCACCGGTGCCAAAATCGATCCGTTCGACCTTGTCCTGGTCGATTACATACTCAAACAACGCCGCGCTCAGCGTTGTGCCGGCCGATAGGTCGCTATGTTCGTCGAGATGCGCGAGTTTGTGGATGTAGGCAGTACCTTTGTCTGTCGTCCAGAACTGCGCCGCGACTGGCTTGCCCTTGAACCGCGCCACCGCAAGCCGAAGCCGTCCGGCATCGCCTTCCTGTTCTGCAAAGCGGCGCAGAAGCGCAGGGTTGCCTTCTTGCGGCTTCCAACTGTTGGCATAGATTGCCTCGTATTCGGACCAGACTTCCACATTGAAGGTGGTCTGTATCGAGATTTTTATCCGTTTTGCTTTGCGCGCCAATATTGTCCGCAGCGGACCTGGGCGCGATGCCCAATAGTCGGAAAAACTGCGCCCGCCGACCTCGAGAACATGATTTTCATCACACTTTTCGCGCTGCACCATCCAACCGGCGTCGGTAAATGTTTTTTCGAGTGTGGTAGCGCTGCCATCCTCGTCGGGCACTGGCCACAGTGTAACACGGTGCGTTTGAGAAAGCAGATCATTTGCAATCGCGCGCAACTGTGTGGGTGCATGGCTGCCGCTAGGCCGCCAGTGGAAACTATACCAATTGACTAGGGATTCGAGTTTTCCGCCCCGCCTCGCAAGCGGAAGAAATGTCTGATTCTCACCGTCCTGCGCTTGCACGATCACGGGTGTCACTCCGCTTTGCGCGAGCAATTCAAACCATTGCCAGCGGTCAAACGGGGAAGGCGCTTCCATCGTGCCTTGCAGAACGTTAACTGTGTCGTGATAGCTGATGCTGACCAACGATGCTGTTTCCTTCTGCGGAGCGTGAATGCCCAACTTGCTAAAACATATTGCCAAACCGATCGACCATCTTGCCGAATGTGGCGCGGATGATAGCCCGGCTTTGGTGCTGCGCAACCGCACTCTTAGCTTCAAGGACTTAAGGGACCGTGTTGCACAGCTTAGTGGTTGGTTAAGGGTTCGGGTGCCTGAGCGCGGCGCAAGAGTGGCCAGTTGGGCAGTCAAGAACGAATTGACCTGTTTGATGCCGCTGGCAGCCGCACGGGCGGGGCTTGTCCACGTACCGATCAATCCATTGCTCAAACACGCGCAAGTCGCGCATATTCTGGACGATAGCGGTGCTGTGTTACTGATGGGCACCAAGGCACGTCTTGCCTCGCTAGAAGACGGCGATGTGCCCGCCAACTGCGTGATTTTCGAAGAAGATGAAGTTCTAGCCGCGTTGGATGATGTCGCACAACCTTTGCTGCCAAGTTCGCAGAACACCGGCGATTTGTGCGCGATTCTTTACACCAGCGGTTCAACAGGACGGCCGAAAGGGGTCATGCTCAGCCATGCCAATTTATGGCTCGGGGCTGAGAGCGTGGCGGATTACCTCGACCTGGCAACCGATGACGTGACGCTGAGTGTGTTGCCGCTGTCATTTGACTACGGACAGAACCAGCTCCTGAGCACTTGGCTTGCAGGCGGCTGCGTGGTTCCGCTTGACTATCTGTTTCCGCGCGATGTGGCGAAGGCATGCGCCAAATATGGGATCACCACGCTGGCTGCGGTGCCGCCGCTGTGGGTGCAGTTGACCGAGCTGGAATGGCCGCCCGAATCAACCGGACCGCTCCGGCGGCTGACCAATAGCGGCGGCGCCCTGACAGAAGAGCTGGTGGCGGATTTGCGCGCGATTTTTCCGCATGCGCGGCTGTTTCCGATGTACGGGCTGACAGAGGCATTTCGCTCGACCTATCTCGACCCCGATCTGGTGGCTAGTCACCCGACGTCCATGGGCAGAGCCATTCCTCATGCGGAGATTTTGGTGATCGCAGACGATGGCGCGCTTTGCGCAGCCGGTCAGGAAGGCGAATTGGTTCATTGCGGGCCGCTGGTCGCGCAAGGATATTGGCAAGATCCTGAGCGTACTGCCGAGCGTTTCAAACCAGCGCCGGCACAATCTGAATATGGCGGTGTCGCCGTCTGGTCAGGCGACCGGGTCAAACGCGATACAGACGGGCTGCTCTATTTCGTTGGACGGCGTGATGCGATGATCAAGAGTGCGGGTAACCGGATCAGTCCGCAGGAAATCGAGGATGCTGCGCGGGCTACAGGCCTTGTTGCAGAGGCGGTTGCGCTTGGAATTGCCGACGAGCGGCTCGGCCATGCAATCCATCTGGTGGTGCGCGCCGCACCCGATTCAGACGACCCTCAGGCCCATTTACCCAAGGCGCTGTCCAAGATGCTGCCCAATTTCATGCAGCCGCATGTGATACATTGGCGCGACGCATTGCCGCTCAACCCCAATGGTAAATTGGACCGGACCGCCATCAAGCAGGAGATCAGCGAATGAAGCCGCTTGGGCCAATTCCGGCAGGATATGAAACCATTGACGGTCAGCTTGCAATTGGCGGGAAGACCGCGCGCGAGTTGGTCCAAATGGCGGGCTCAACGCCCCTGTTCGTCTATTCACGCAACCATTTGACCAAGCGCGTAGCGGCTTTGCGCGCGGCGATGCCGGACCGCCTGAAGATCAATTATGCGATCAAGGCCAATCCCTTCGCGCCGGTGCTGGAGCATATGGCCGGGCTGGTCGATGGATTCGATATAGCGTCGGGCGGCGAATTGGCGATGGCGCAGGCGGCGGGCCTCGATCCTGCCAAGGTCAGCTTTGCCGGTCCGGGAAAACGCGATGC
This sequence comes from Pontixanthobacter sp., assembly GCA_049289475.1. Taxonomy (GTDB): domain Bacteria; phylum Pseudomonadota; class Alphaproteobacteria; order Sphingomonadales; family Sphingomonadaceae; genus Pontixanthobacter. Next base: position 8,864 of record JBATLU010000373.1, read on the forward strand.
GGAACTGGAATCGGCCATTCGCGCCGGAGCGACGATCAATCTCGAATCGCACAATGAGGCGCGGCGGGCGATTGATATTGGCGAACGGATCGGTGTTACACCGCGTTTGGCGATACGGGTAAACCCCAGTTTTGAATTGCGCGGGTCTGGCATGAAGATGGGCGGCGGATCGAAACCATTCGGAATCGATCAGGAACTGGTTCCCGAGATCGCGCGCGAGATCATCGCCTCTGGCGCTGAGTGGCGCGGCCTGCATATCTTTACCGGCAGTCAAGCGCTCGGCGCAGATGCGCTCATCGAAGCGCAGGCGAATGTGCTTACGCTCGCCGATCAACTGGCGAACGAAATTGGCGCGTTGCTGCCAAAACTCAATATGGGCGGCGGTTTCGGCATTCCGTATTTTCACGGAGACCAACCGGTTGATATTGTGCGGATCGGTGCTGCTTTGCAGCAGAGGTTTGACAACCTTCCGCCCAATCTGGCGGAAACCGATCTGTGTATCGAGCTGGGCCGCTATCTGGTCGGTGAAGCGGGTGTCTATCTGACCGAGATAGTCGACCGCAAGGAAAGCCATGGAATGACCTATCTGGTTTGCGACGGCGGACTGCATCACCAGCTCGCCGCATCGGGCAATTTCGGGACGGTGGTTCGGCGTAATTATCCGGCGGCGATTGCCACCAGATATGCCGCGGGGCCGGTCGAAGAAGCCAGCATTGTCGGGTGCCTCTGCACCCCGCTCGACCGATTGGCCGATCAGGCACATCTGCCGCGTGCAAAAGTGGGCGATCTGGTGGCGGTGTTTTGCGCCGGAGCCTATGGAGCAACTGCGTCACCGTCTGCCTTTCTGGGGCAGGGTCCGGCGGCTGAAATGCTGATTTAACCTTTGCTTTCAACCTGTCCCGCTTTGGGACTGGGGCATACTAAACAACCGGAAACCCGAAAAGGCTAACGGTATATTCACCCTTTTTCATCAGTAAGCATTCCTGAACCCGCGGGTGCGTAGGGTCAGGTAGCTCCTGATCGTGCGCCACAACCCGCAAAACTGCCCATTGTATGGGAAGGGATGCGCATCGATGCCTAGTACCAAATTCTCCATCCTGCTTACTGGCAGCGCGCTGGCCGTGCTGGCACTTTCCGGCTGCGCCACCAGCGCCGGGCCGGAGCTTCCGGCGGCCACTTTCTCCTCGATGCAAGAGGGCCCTGGGGAAGAATATATCATCGGCGCAGGCGATGAACTGACCATCCATGTCTGGCGCAACCCAGAATTGGGTGCAGAGAAAATTCAGGTCCGGCCCGATGGCCGGATCACCACGCCGCTGGTCACCGATATGCCCGCAGTTGGCAAGACGCCGACCATGCTGGCGCAGGATATTCGGCTGCAATTGTCCGAATATATCGAAGACCCACTGGTCTCTGTCATCGTGACTGAATTCGTCGGCACACCTAACCAGCAGATCCGGGTGATTGGCGCGACCGAAAAACCTGCATCTCTGGCTTACCGCGCCAACATGACCGTGCTCGATGCGATGATTGCCGTGGGCGGGCTTTCCGAATTCGCTTCGGGCAACAAGGCCAAGCTGATCCGCTTCGACAAGTCGAAGGGCCGCCAGCAGGAATACTCGCTGCGGCTCGGTGATTTGCTCAAGAAGGGCGATAGCCGCGCGAATGTCCTCTTGATGCCGGGTGATGTGATCATCATTCCGGAAAGCATGTTCTGAGGGATCGTCTGACACCATGAACGAAGTCTTCGAAGATCTCCGCGCAGCGATTTTCTCGGTCTGGCAGCGCCGCTGGCTGGCTCTGGCTGTGGCCTGGGGTGTGTGCTTGCTGGGTTGGCTGGTGGTCGCAATGATCCCCAATGCCTACGAATCGCAGGCGCGCATTTATGTGCAGCTTGACGATGTTTTGGCCGATCAGATTGGTATCAAGGGCGGTGCTGAACGCGACATCACGCGTGTCCGTCAGACGCTTTCGAGCGCGGTCAATCTGGAAAAAGTGGTTCGTTCGACCAAGCTGGGTGAAAAAATCACCACCCAGCGCGAAATGGATCAAGCCATTGCGACGCTGACCAAAAATGTCACGGTAAAGAGCGAAGAGGACAATCTGTTCGAGCTTAAAGCCGAAGTCGGCCATGGCGATTTGTCCGATTCGGAGAATGCCGAACTGGCGCAGGCTGTGGTGCAAAAGCTGATCGACATTTTCCGCGAGGAAAATATTGCCGGTAACCGCGGTGATGTCGCGGATACGCTCGTATTCCTCGACCAGCAGCTCGACGACCGTAAGCGCGAGCTTGAAGATGCCGAACAGAAGCGACTGTCATTTGAAGCCGAACACCCCGATTTGATCGGCGGAAGCGGCACTTTGGCGAGCAAACGCGCGCAGATGCGTACTGACTTGCGCGACGTAGAAGCAGATCTCGCTGCTGCGCAAAGCGCCTTGGCCGCGATCAATGGTCAATTGGCTGGCACGCCGAGCACAGTCCCGGGCGTCGGCTTTGCTGGCGGTGCGCGATCAGCTCTGGCAGAGGCGCAAGGCCAGCTTGCATCGCTGCAAGCGCGCGGTCTTACCGCAAGCCACCCAGATATCATCGCGCTCAACAAACAGATTACTCTGCTTCGCCAACAAGCGTCGCGGGAAAATCCCAATGTGACCGGCACTTCTAACCCGGCCTACAGCGCGCTGCAATCAATCAAAGCTGAACGGCAGGCGAATGTGCAATCGCTTTCGTCGCGTCAGGCCGCACTTCAATCCGAAGTGACCGCCTTGATGGCAAGCCAGTCCAGCGAGCCTGCGGTCGCCGCAGAGGCAAGCCGGATCAGCCGCGATTATGAAGTGCTGAAAGAGAAATATGACGAGTTGCTGCAGGACCGCGAGGAAATGAAGTTGCGCGGTCAGGTCGAAAATGAACGCAGCTCGTTCAAATTCGAAGTGATCGATCCGCCAACCACGCCGCGTACACCTGCCGCACCCAATCGGCCGCTGCTGCTGATTGGCGTATTGCTGGCCGGTATCGCTGCCGGGATCGGCGCAGCCTTTGCGGTCGGTCAATTGCGCTCGACATTTGCCACCACTGCCAAGCTTGAGCGCGCGCTCGATCTTCCAGTGCTCGGGTCAATTTCACACACGATGACCGATGCCGGACGCGTGCTGCGGGCCAAACGGATGAAAATGTTTTTTGGCGCCTCTGCGGCGTTGGGCACCATTTGTGTGATCCTGCTGGTGGTTGAATTCGTCCAGCGCGGCATGGTGGCTTGAGGAACAGGATATGACCGAACAAAGCAAAATCCCGCTTCCCGGTGACGAGGAATCAAGCGAAAGCTCGCTGTTTGAAAGAGCCAGCGGTGCATTCGGGTTTGATCCGTTCAAGGCGGCCCCGATCAAAGGCCGCTTGCCCGAACGCGAGATGAAGCGCGCCAAGGTGCGTAAGGTTGACCAGAAGCCAGTTGCGCAAGAATCCGCTGAATCGCCTCCGGCTGATGCTGTTGCCGCACCCAAGGCCCCGCGGCCTGCTGTGCCAACCGAATATCAACCCGAGGCCCAGCCCCAACCACAGGCGAATTTGCCGGTCGCTGCAAGATCAGCCGAATTGGTGGTAGAACAGGATTTCGGTGCGGTTGCACTTGCCGGTAAGAAATTCCCCGTCGACCGCGAACATTTGCGCGAACAGGGCATGATTGTGCCCGAAGGAACAGCGACGGCGTTGGTCGAAGAATTTCGCATCGTGAAGCGGCAGATTATCAAATCGGCGAAGGATCGCGGCACTGCCAAATCACGGCGCGTGTTGATCTGCTCACCGCATCCAGGCGAGGGGAAGACATTCTGCGCGACCAATCTTGCGATTGCGATGGCGGCGGAGCGCGACAGCGAAGTGCTGCTGATAGATGGTGATTTTGCCAAACCGTCAATTCTATCGACATTGGGTTTGCCCAAGGGCCCCGGCTTCATGGATTGTCTGGCCGACAAATCGATCAGACCGGAAGATCTGGTCATCGGCACTGATATTCCCGGCCTGTGGGTCCTACCGTCAGGCAACCAGACTATGTCGGATAGCGAATATCTCGCCAGCGATCGGACGGGCGAAGTGCTTGACCGTCTGACGATGGGGGCACCCAACCGGATCGTGATTTTCGACACGCCGCCTGCGCTCGCAGCATCCCCTGCGGCGGAACTGGCGAAGCATGTCGGGCAAGCTCTGCTCGTCGCGCGCGCCGACAAGACCGGACAAAGCGCTCTCGAAGATGCGTGCCAGCTTCTGGCAGCATGTCCGGACATTAAGTTACTGCTCAACGCAGCCCACTTCAGCCCGAGCGGAAGAAACTTCGGCTCCTATTATGGATATGGGGAATAACCCATGATGACACGCAACTTTAGCAGCCACATTGCACTGGCCTTCGGTCTTGCCGCAACCGGCATGGCGTCGCCAGCATTGGCCCAAGATCGCAGCAGCGACGGCGATGATAAAGAAGCTTCCTCGCGCAGCAGCGGCGGCCGCGCGGTTACCGTGCAGCCCTATATCGAAGTGTCGCAAGTTGCGATTGCGGAACTTTCGCCCGACAATGACGTGGTGACCTACACCCAACTCGCAGCAGGCGTTGATGCATCGGTGACTGGTCGCAACAATGGCGGTTCGCTGTCGCTGCGTTACGAGAAGAACATCGGTTACAGCGGTAATTCGCTCGATAGCGATACCATTACCGGCATTGCACGCGGTTATGCGTCGATTGTGCCGCAGGCCTTAACCGTGGAAGCGGGCGCATTGGCGTCGCGGACCCGCGTTGATGGCAATGGCGCGGCAACATCCAATCCACGCAATGGCGACAAATCCGAAAGCCAGATTTACTCTGCCTATGCCGGACCGAATTTGCATACCAAAGCGGGAGACGTTGAGGTCAACGCCAATTACCGCATCGGCTACACCCGCGTCGAATCGCCTAATTCGCTAGTTCCAGCACCGGGCGCCGCGCCGGTTGATATTTTCGACGACAGCGTATCGCAGAGCGCCGCAGTCCATTTGGGCACAAGGCCGGGTGAACCGCTGCCAATCGGTGTCGGGATCGGGGCAGGGTGGAACCAGGAAGATGTTTCCAACCTCGATCAACGTGTCCGCGATGTCCATGTGCGCGGCGACGTGCAGATCCCAGTTTCGCAGAGCCTCGCTCTGGTTGCCGGTGTCGGATATGAAGATGTTGAAGTGTCGAGCCGCGATGCCGTGCTCGATATCAATGGCGACCCAGTTTACGGCGCCGATGGGCGCTTGGTAACCGATACATCGCAGCCGCGCCAATTGGCCTATGATGTGTCTGGCCTGATCTGGGATGCCGGGGTTGTCTGGCGTCCGAGCACACGGACGTCGTTTGAGGCCCATGTTGGCCGCCGTTACGATTCGACCAGCTATACCGGAAGTCTTTCATACGCGCCGAACAAGCGCAGTTCGCTCGGCATTTCGGTCTATGATACGGTTTCAGGTTTCGGCAACCAGCTCAACACCGCACTGTCCAATCTGCCGACCGAATTCAACGCCTCGCGCAATGCGCTGAGCGGCGATCTTAACGGCTGTGTCACCGGAACCGAAGGAGCAGCCTGCCTTGGCGGTGTGCTCGGATCGGTGCGTTCGTCGGTGTTCCGTTCGCGGGGTGTTTCGGCGAATTATTCGACTCAATTGGGACGTCTGTCTACCGGCATTGGCTTTGGTTATGACCGCCGCCGCTTCATCGCTTCTCCCGGCACGGTTCTTGGCCTGGCCAATGGTGTGACCGATGAAAGCTACTACGCGGCGGTGTTTGTGTCGGGCAATGTGGACCAGCATTCTACCTTCACCACCAACGCCTATTACAACTACTTCACCAGCGGGTTTGACCTGGCTGGCGACGTCACTGCTTTGGGCGCATCTGCCGCCTACAGCCGCAGCCTGACATCGCGCCTGTCCGCCCGCGCCGCCGTTGCGATCGACAGTATCGACAGCGACGTATCCAACGCAGACTACACTGCAGCATCGGCCCTCGTCGGCCTGCGCTTCGGCTTCTGATCCAAGGGGAAAGACAGATGTTTGATGATTTTTATGGGCTGACTGGGCGACCATTCCAGCTAACCCCGGATCCGAATTTCTATTTCGAAAGCGCGACCCACCGCAAGGCGTTGTCTTATCTAGGCTATGGCATGGCGCAAAGTGAGGGCTTTATCGTCATCACGGGTGAAGTCGGCGCGGGTAAATCGACCCTGGTTGCGCATTTGATGCAGAAGATCGACCGCGAACAGATGACTGTCGGTCAAGTGGTCACTAGCAATCTCGATGGCGAGGAACTGGTCCATGTCGTCGCGCAAAGCTTTGGCCTGGAAGTTCAGGGTCACGACAAGGCATCGGCGCTCGGCGCGATTGAAAACTTCTTGCATGAAGAAGCGCGCGAAGGCCGCCGCACTTTGCTGGTAGTTGACGAATCGCAGAATCTTTCGGTCGAGGCGCTGGAAGAATTGCGGATGCTGTCGAACTTCCAGCTGGGTTCTCATCCCTTGCTACAATTACTCTTGCTCGGTCAGCCCGAATTCAAGCAGGTGCTGGCTGAACATTCCGAACTGGAGCAATTGCGCCAGCGGGTCATTGCCGCGCATCATTTGCAGGCGATGGAGCCCAGCGAAATCGAACCCTATATCAAGCACCGTCTTGAATGTGTCGGCTGGACCGGCAACCCCGATTTCGACCAGCGCGTATTTGCAGAACTGTATCAGGCAACCGGCGGCATTCCCCGCCGCGTCAACCAGGTGGTAACCCGCCTGCTGCTGCTCGGCGCGGTCGAACAGCGTACGCGGATCGACAATGCGATGCTGTCGGCAGTCTTGAAAGAGATGTCGGGCGACAATGCATTTCCCGAAGCTGCACCCAAACCGATGGACAAGCTTGCGCCGGCACCGTCTCCGGGCCCGATCAAGCATGTGGCCGCGGTGCCGCAGATTGCACAGCCCAAGCTCGAAGAATTGCTGCAGGAGCGCGATACTCAGATTGCCGAATTGCAGCAGGCGGTTGTGGAATTGTCGCGCACGGTTGAGGCACAGGCGGGCGAGGGCGGCAACGTCTCAGAAGATGCGCTCAAACGGATTGCTGCAATGGAGGCAAAATTGACCGAACAGGAGCGCAGCGTACGTCATGTTCTGACCATGTTGATTGAATGGATGGAAAGCGGCCAGCAGTCTCGCGCGGCTGCATAAGGCCTCAGACAATGGAATATTCGCCGATAGAGGCATCATCGGGAAAACCCGCCAAAATCGTCAACGGCCTGTCGGTCGATGTCGAAGACTGGTTTCAGGTTGGCGCCTTTGAAAATGTCATCAACCGCGATGATTGGGACAGCCTTGCCTTGCGGGTGGAGGACAATGTTCTGCGCATTCTCGACATGTTCGCTGAGGCCGATGTCAAAGCGACGTTCTTCACGCTCGGCTGGGTGGCCAAACGAAACGGCCCGTTGATGCGCAAAATCGTCGATGCGGGGCATGAATTGGCCAGCCACGGATTTGACCATGCGCGGGTCTTCACCTTCGAGCGCAAGGAATTTTCCGAAGACATCCGCATCGCGCGTGAGATTCTCGAGGATTGCTCGGGAGCCAAGATCACCGGCTACCGCGCGCCAAGTTTTTCGTTCGATCAACGCACGCCGTGGGCCTATATGGAACTGGCGGAGCAGGGTTATGCTTATTCGAGCAGCGTCGCTCCGGTAGCGCATGATCATTATGGCTGGCGAGAGGCACCGCGTTTCGCATTCAAGCCGCTGCCATGGTCCGATTTGATCGAAATTCCAGTCACCACCGCTATACTCGGTGGACGCCGCGTGGCTGCTGGTGGGGGCGGGTTCTTCCGCGTTTTGCCCTATGCCTTCTCGCGGTGGGCGATCCGCCAGGTCAACCGCGAGGAACAACGTCCGGCTGTGTTCTATTTTCATCCTTGGGAAATAGACCCTGATCAACCGCGCGTTCCTGGCGCTCCGCTGAAATCGCGTCTTCGCCACTATACGAATTTGACCAAGATGGCGCCCAAGCTGCGCGAATTGGTCAATGAATTCGCTTGGGGACGGATGGATATGTTGGCCCACCGTCAAGCGGAATTTGCCCAGGAACTGGCCGCATGAATGCGCCCTTTGCTTTGAGTGCGGAGACCATTTCGCAGGTTGATCTGCGCGATCCGAGCGAAATTGCCCGGATTGAAGGTTTCGTTGCCAGCTCTAGCGGCAGTGTGTTCCACCGCCCCGCATGGCTGCGCGCAATCGAGGCAGGCACGGGGCAAAAGGCGACCGGATTGGTGGCGGAGAAATGCGGCAATCTCACCGGCTGGCTACCGCTGAGCGAAGTGCATTCGCCCCTGTTTGGCAGGGCGCTGGTGTCGAGCGGCTTTGGCGTTGGCGGCGGTCCATTGGCTAGCAACCCCAAAACTACAGAAAGGCTTTGCCGTTCGGCAGAGGAACTCGCTATCCGCCAGTCGTGCAGCGATGTTGAGTTGCGCGGCGGGAACGCTCCACCGGAATGGCGCAGCTGGGATGATACCCACTGCGGTTTTATCAGCGCGCTTGCTGATGATGACGAGCAGCAATTGCTGGCAATCCCGCGCAAGCAACGCGCGGAGATCCGCAAGAGCCTGGCGCTCGATCTGGAAGTTTCCATCGGCAGCGACGCAGTTGACCACGCGGCGCATTATCAGGTCTATGCCGAAAGCGTCCGCAACCTTGGCACGCCAGTCTTTCCCAAATCGTTGTTTGCCTCGGTACTCGATATTTTCGGCAGCGAAGCCGATATTTTAACCATCCGTCATGATGGCGTGCCGGTGGCGAGCGTTCTTTCGCTCTACCATCAGGGCGACGTGCTGCCTTATTGGGGTGGCGGCACTTTAGCTGCGCGTCACCTGCGCGCCAATGAGCGGATGTATTTCGAACTGATGCTTCATGCCCGCAAGCGCGGATGCGAGCGGTTCGATTTCGGCCGCTCGAAAACCGGCAGCGGACCTTATAATTACAAGAAGAACTGGGGTTTTGAGCCCGAGCCGCTACGCTATTCAAGCTGGACCGCGCCGGGGCACAAACCGCGCGATCTTAGCCCGAACAATGATGCATATTCGGCCAAAATCGATTTGTGGAAGCGCCTGCCTTTGCCGGTCGCCAATTTTGCCGGACCGATCATTGCCAAAGGGCTGGCATAATGGGTGATATCCTGTTTCTGGCGCACCGGATGCCTTTTCCGCCCGATCGCGGAGACAAGATCCGTTCGTTTAATCTGCTCAAGGCTTTGGCCCGTTTGGCACCGGTTCATGTGGGTTGTTTCGGCGACACTCCGTCGGACTTTGCGCATGAGGCCGAGCTGGCAAGCGTCGCCGCAAGCCACTGTCTGCTCCCGCGCCGCAAGTCGATGCTCCGAGCGGGTGTCGAAGCGATCGCGCGCGGAAAGCCGGTGAGCCTGACTGCTTTCGGAGAAAAGGTTCTGGCAGATTGGGTGAGCACTACACTGGCAAATAATGACATCCAGACGTTCTTCGTCTTTTCCGGCCAGATGGGGCAATATGTACCCGATGAATTTGCCGAACGGGTGGTGGTGGATTTATGCGATGTCGATTCCGCCAAATTTGAAGATTATGCCAAAAGTAGTTCATTCCCGCGTAAATTGATCGACGCGCGCGAAGGTGCATTCCTTTCACGGGTTGAGGAGCAATTGGCGCACCGCGCGGATGACACTTTGCTGGTGAGCGAGGCGGAAGCGAGCCTTTTCCAATCACGGCTCATTGATAGCTCTGATTGCCGCATTTCAGCGGTTCGCAATGGAATCGACACGGTGCTGTTCGATCCGGCTGCGGTCGAGCCGCAAACCGAACTTGCCGCAAATAGCGGGCCCAATCTCGTTTTTACAGGACAGATGGATTACGCCCCCAATGTAGCGGCAGCAGAGCGGATGATGGAACGCATTCTCCCGGCAATCAGGCAGAAATTTCCCGATACGGTTTTCCATTTGGTGGGCCGTGCCCCCGTTGCAAAGTTGACCCGCCGCGATGGCGAGGCAGGTATTCGTGTTTGGGGCGAAGTGCCCGACGTCCGCCCCTTTCTGGCAGCAGCGGATGTTGTGGTTGCACCGCTGGAAATCGCCCGCGGGGTTCAGAACAAGGTTCTTGAAGCGATGGCGATGGCGCGGCCAGTTGTGCTGTCACGCGAGGCGGCAACGGGAATTGATGCCAGCGATGGCGAACATTTTGCCATTGGTACTTCAGACGCCGATCTGATCGCAAAGATCACCAGGTTGATCGAAGATGGACCCTCTGCATTGCTGATGGCCGCCGCCGCACGCCGCTATGTGTGCGAACGCCAAGGCTGGGACGCGATGCTCGCACCATTGGCGAATATTTGCGGATTTGAAGGCGAAGGGGCTAAGCGCGATGCCGCTTGATCTCCCGCTGAAGGTCGCGTCCTACGATGCGGCAGTTTCGCGGATCCCGCTTCACTGGCGGCAGCCACTTGTCCGGCTGGCATTGGCTTTGACGGCTTTGGCCGCTCTCACGCACCGCGATTGGTGGGCGATGATGGACCAGTGGTGGAACATCTCGACCTATAATCACATCCTGTTCGTGCCGCTGATCATTGGCTGGCTGGTGTATGCGCGCCGAGAAGAACTGGGCAGGCTGGTGCCCGATGGCTGGTGGCCTGGACTGGTTCTGCTAGGCGGTGCGCTGGTAATCTGGTTACTCGGTACGCTCGCTGGCGTGAACAGTGTCAGCCAGCTTGGCGCAGTGCTTGCCTTGCAAGCGGTCATTATTGCCCTGCTCGGGCTGCGCATTGCCGCTGCCAGTCTGTTTCCGCTCGCTTATCTGATTTTTCTGGTCCCATTCGGTGAGGAATTGGTCCCTACGCTACAAATGGTGACGGCAAAGTTGGTTATAATCCTGACCGAATTAAGCGGGATACCGGCTGTCATAGACGGAGTTTTTATCGACACGCCGGTTGGCCTGTTCGAAGTGGCAGAGGCGTGTTCGGGAGTGAAATTCCTGATCGCAATGATCGCGCTCGGCGTTCTGATTGCTTACACATGTTTCCGCAGTTGGGGCCGCCGTGCGTTGTTTATGGCTGGCGCAATTGTCCTGCCGATTTTGGCGAACGGCGTTCGCGCATGGGGCACAATATATATTGCCCAATGGCAGGGCGTGGAATTCGCGCAGGGCTTTGATCACATTTTTTATGGCTGGGTGTTCTTTGCGGTTGTCGTTGGCGCGTTGCTTGCGGTTTCATGGCGTTGGTTTGACCGCGATCCCGACGATATTGGGATCGATTTTCCACAAGCCGATCAGAATCTTTGGTTCAAATCCTTGGCTGGATACAAAATAGGCTCTGCCAAAGCGTCTATGAGCGTGTTGGCCATGTTCGGCTCTATCGCAGTGTGGAATGTCCTTGCCGCGCGGGTTGAAGCATCCGTACCTCAAAAGATTGCCTTGCCCGAAGTGGTGGGCTGGACGCGGATTGATTATCATCCGGTCGTTGCGTGGGAACCCAAGGCGGGCGGTGCCAATCACCGGCTGCTTGGGCGATATCGCAACGAAGCCGGGCAGCAAGTGGATGTCTTTTACGCGCTCTATTCCGCGCAAGAAGACGGGCGTGAGGCCAGTGCATTTGGCGAGGGAGCGTTCGATCCCGATAGCGACTGGCGCTGGCTGCACCAAGCACCCTCAGTCCCGCATGCGACCTCTGACTATTTGCTCGCATTCGGGAAGCAAAAACGTCTTGTGCAAACGACTTACCGGGTAGGCGATTTGCTGACCGGCAGTGCAGTGAAGTTAAAACTGGCCAGTATGCGCGACCGGCTGTTGCTCGACGCGCAACCAACCATGCTGCTGATTGTGTCGGCTGAGCAGACCGGAGATACTAACCCCGAAGCTGCTGTCGGCGAATTCCGCAAATCTCTTGGTGACGAGGGCGAATGGATGGACCGCATCGCAGGCCTGCGTTAGAGCGCCGGTATGTGCGGGATTGCCGGTCTTTTTCATTGCGGGACACCGAAACCCGTTGATCCCGTCCGGGTCGAGCGCATGTGCGATGCCCTGGAACACCGCGGCCCCGATGGTGCGGGCGTATGGTCAGAAGCCGGGGTCGGGCTGGGCCACCGCCGTCTCTCGATTATCGATGTCGCAGGCTCCCCCCAGCCAATGCATTCTGCCGATGGTGATGCGGTCATCGTGTTCAACGGGGAGATTTACAATTTTCGTGAATTGCGGCGCGAACTCGAAGGGCAAGGTGCCCGTTTTCGCACCGACGGTGATACCGAAGTTATTCTGGCCGCATGGCAAAGATGGGGCATCGATTGCCTACAGCGGTTGAACGGCATGTTTGTGTTCGCGCTCTACGACCGCCGGAGCAAGGAACTGCTGCTCGCGCGCGACCGGTTCGGGGTAAAGCCCTTGTTTACCACGCAACTGAGCGATGGCAGCGTAGCCTTTGCATCGGAGCTTAAGGGGTTGCTCGCGCATCCGCTGCTACGCCGCGAAGCCGATCCCATGGCGGTCGAGGATTATATGGCGTGGGGCTATGTGCCAGATCACCGCTCGATCCTGAAGGGGGTGGAGAAGCTGCCTGCGGGGCATTTCCGGATACTCAAACATGGCACTCCGCCAGCGCCGCCGCGCAAATGGTGGGACATTGATTTTAGCGAACGCCAAAAAGGATCAACTCGCGATCTTTCGGCGGAATTGTTGCATCACATGCGCGAAGGCGTGACATCGCGCATGGTTTCCGATGTTCCGCTGGGCGCATTTCTATCGGGCGGGGTCGATTCATCCAGCGTGGTCGCGCTTATGTCCGAAGCTTCGGCAAAGCCGGTCAAGACATGCTCGATCGGGTTCGATACTCCCGAGCTGGACGAGAGTAGCTATGCCGAGAAGATCGCCGGAAAATTCAGCACCCAACATTATTCAAGAATCGTCAAACCCGATGATTTCGGCGATATCGACCGGTTGGTTAGGATATTCGACGAACCTTTTGCTGATGCGTCAGCGCTACCGACTTTGCGCGTATGCCAATTGGCGCGTGAGCATGTTACCGTCGCCTTGTCGGGTGATGGGGCAGATGAGGCTTTTGCCGGTTACAGGCGGCAGGTTTTTCATGCTCGTGAGGAACAAGCGCGCGCAATCCTTCCGCAGGGGTTGCGCGGGCCATTATTCGGCGGACTTGGCAAAATCTGGCCCAAGGCCGATTGGGCCCCGCGGCCGCTTCGCGCTAAAGCAACTTTGCAGTCGCTCGCTGAAGATGGCGAAACCGGATATGCACGGGCGCTGTCCGTCATTCCGCCGGAACTGCGCCAGAAGATGTTCTCCGACGCGATGATGCGCGCGCTGGGTGAATACCGCGCCGAGCAACCGCTGGTCGAGATGATGCGCGCTGCACCGGCACGATCGGGTCTTGACCGCGCGCAATATGCCGATCTGAAATTCTGGCTACCGGGTGATATTCTCACCAAAGTCGATCGTGCGAGCATGGCTGTCAGCCTTGAGGCGCGCGAACCGCTGCTCGATCACCGCCTAATCGAATTCGCCGCCAAACTTCCGCACCGTGAACGTATTCGCGGACGGCAGGGCAAATGGCTGCTGAAGCACACTATGGAACGCTATCTTCCCGACGATATTCTCTATCGTCCCAAGCAAGGTTTCGTGACGCCAATCTCGGCATGGTTTCGCGGCCCACTTGCGTCGGAGGCGCGAAGGATTGCCGCGAGCGCCGGCTTGGCGCGCACAGGATGGTTCGATTCCAAGGTTTTGGCCAGAATTGCGGATGACCATATTGCGGGCAGGGCAGAGTATGGAAGGATTTTGTGGCAGCTATTGATGCTCGACAAATCAATAAAGTATCTCGGGATCGGGTCTTAAGTCTTAGAAATGCGACTCTTATTTACTTTCCACTGGCCAATTTCGGGACATCGCAGAGGTTTCTGTCGAAAATAATCATTTGCCAAGCGAGTCACCCCTCCTGTAGCAAGCGCTTAATGAGGGCCGAAACCACCCAATATAGGGGTCGCAAATGGATCGGGTTGAAGCTAAGTTACGCGAAGGAATTGACGACGTGGACAACGTCGGAACATCAGTTATCGGGTTGGGTGCTGGGGACGAGCACGTGCTCGATGATGCGGCATCACTTGCCAGAATTCCAGATGAATTGCTGTCATTGGACGAGCTTGATGTTTTCTATCAGGAAGATACTCAGGCGCTGTGGACC
>JBATLU010000374.1:0-32519 GCA_049289475.1 Pontixanthobacter sp.
CTATATCAACGATAGCGACAATCAGATGGTGGCAAGTTCAGTCCAAACGCTGAAGAAAATTCTTGCGCAGACCGATTATGAGCCGCCTCAGGCCTTGCTGCACTGGATTTTGACCGGACCGATGCAAGGCCGCCGCAAGCTGGTTGAGCGATTGGGGCGCGAGGCCAATGATCCGATCAATGAACTGCTCAATGCGGCTCAGGCCTATGCCAGCGATCATACGACTAGTTTGCAAGGCTTCATTCAATGGTTTGACGCGGGCGAGGGCGAGCTAAAGCGGGAGGTGGGTGAGAGCGCCGATCTGGTCCGGGTTATGACGGTCCATGGGTCAAAGGGATTGCAGGCTCCCATTGTCATACTCGCCGATGCGACCGGAAAACCGGGGGCGAAGCCCGATATCATTCTCGAAGAGCATGTGCCCGGTGAAAGCCAGCCGCGTAAAGTTCCGACACCCGGTTTCAGCGGTGACCAGATCGTCGGCCCGCTGGCGACCGCCCGCGATATGGCACTGGCTGAAGAGTTGGAGGAGCATTGGCGGTTGCTCTATGTTGCGATGACAAGGGCCGAGGAAGCGCTGTTCATCGGCGGATCACTGGGGGCGAAGGTCGCCAAGAAGGGACCGCCCGAAGACAGCTGGTTTGCGAGGCTCAGGCCGCTGTTTGAAGGCGATGGTCTGGCCGATGATATTTGGAGTGCACGCTGGGAATTGGGAGAGAAGGCTCCCTCAATTCCTGTTTCGCACAAAACGGCAACTCGGACAATTGAGGGAATACCCGATTGGGCGCTCACGCCAATCGGCCCCGAACCGCGCCCACCGCGCCCGCTTGCTCCATCGTCTGTCGGAGATGATCTTGGCGCCGATCCACCGCTCTCACCCGAAGTGACTCGCGAGGCGGCACAGCGCGGTATTTTGATCCACAAGTTGCTCGAACGCTTGCCGGAAATCGCGGCGCAGGATCGTGCGGCCAAAGCGGCAGAATGGTTGCAACGTCAGGCCTCGGAAATATCTGCCGCAGCACAGCAGGAAATTGCCAACGCCGCCCTGTCGATCGTGAACAATCCCGACTTTGCTGATATCTTTGGTGCGCAAGCTCTGGCCGAAGTGCCGATTGCGGCCACGGTTGATGGTCAGGTGATTGCCGGAATTGCCGACCGCCTGCTGATAACCAAAGATACGGTGGTGGTAGTTGATTTCAAAACCGCCCGCCATCCGCCTGGATCGCTTGACCAAGTGCCGAAAGCGACGCTGCGTCAGATGTCAGCCTATGCGGCTGCCTTGGAAACAATCTATCCGGGGCGGGATGTCAGAGCCATTTTACTGTATACCCAAACTCCGCAAATGATCGAAATACCAGCAGCGTTGCTGGCCGAGGGAAAATCCCATTTGTCAGCAAAGCAGGAAAGCTTTGCCGATTTGACCGTTGAGTAACTGAATATCTCGCCTAGATAGATGGCATAAAGATTAGGAGAATGATCATGGCGACAATCAATGTCACCGATGCAAGTTTCAAAGTCGACGTACTCGAATCGGGAAAGCCGGTACTAGTTGATTTCTGGGCCGAATGGTGCGGACCCTGCAAAATGATTGGCCCCTCGCTCGAGGAAATCAGCGATGAATTGTCCGATCAGGTCACAATTGCGAAGATGGACATCATGGAAAACACCGGCATTCCCGGCGAAATCGGTGTCCAATCGATCCCGCTGATGGTTCTGTTCAAAGACGGCAAAGCGGTCGCGCAGAAATTGGGCGCTGCACCCAAGGGTCAGCTTAAGGCGTGGCTTGAGAGCGAGCTTTAATCGAGTTTAGACATCCTATCGGCCAGTTCCTGCCATAGGGTGGGGCTGGCCGCTCCGATCAAGCCGGGCTTGTCCCATTCGTCGACGCGGTATTCGCTCCCGTCATTGCGGGCAGCTTTGCCGCCTGCTTCATTGAGCCAGAGCACTCCGGCGGCGTGATCCCACGGGAGGGTGCGGTTGAAAATACTGACATCATTGGTGCCGAGCGCGAGCCGCGGATATTGTTCGGCGGCGCAGCGCGGAATGTCGACCAGCGTGTAATGCGGGGCGATATGCAATTGCACTTGCTCGCGCTGCCCGTCTTGCATGAACAACGTCGAGATACCCGCGATCGGAGGGGCTGCGCCAGTCGCTTTCGCACTGATCCGCTTGCCGTCTATGAAGGCACCTTCGCCGCGATGGGCGTGGCAGAAACGGCGTGTCAGCGGGTTGTAAATCCACCCGGATTGCGCCAGCCCGCCTTCGCACAGGGCAATTAAAATGCCGAAAGGCGGATTGCCGCTGGCGAAATTGCCCGTCCCGTCGATAGGGTCGATGATCCAGCATCGCTGCGATAGGCCAATCAGAACCGATTTATCGGCCTCTGACGCTTCTTCACCGACAATCGCCAAACCCGCAATCAGCCGCTCCAAGCCTGCGGCCAGCATCACTTCGGATTCGCGGTCCGCAATGGTGACGAGTTCGTTCTTGCCCTTGTCGGCGATATCGCTTGCTTCAAGATTTCGGTAGCGCGGGAGAATGATCTGCTCTGAAACTCGGTGGAGAAGGTCGCGCATCGCAATATCGAGCGGACTCATGAACGATAATCCGCGTTAATATCGATATAGCCATGCGTCAGGTCGCAGGTCCACACGGTCGCGCGGCCTGCTCCGATGCCGATATCGACTTCGATGCTGATATTTTGTCCTTTGAGATGCTTGACGACCGGCGCTTCGTCATAATCGGCCACAGGCTGCCCGTTGCGCGCAGCCCATACACCGCCAAAGCCGATTGACAGAGTGTCGCGATCTGCTGGTTCACCTGCCTTGCCGACCGCCATCACAACGCGGCCCCAATTGGCGTCTTCGCCTGCAATTGCCGTTTTGAGCAACGGTGAATTTGCAATCGACAGTCCGATTTTCCGTGCACTCTCGTCATTGGCAGCGCCAGTTACCGATATCTCGATGAATTTCTGCGCGCCTTCTCCGTCGCGGACCACCAGATGTGACAATTGGCGGCAAACATCGTGCAGCGCCGCAGCGAATGCGTTAGCCCCGGAATCGTCAAAGGATGAAAGGCGCGGGTTTCCGGCTTTGCCGGTGGCAAATGCCAGCACCGTGTCGCTGGTGGAGGTGTCACTATCGACCGTGATGCAGGAAAACGTCCGCTTGTTGGCTGCACTTAGCAGGTCCTGCAGAAACGCCGGTTCGATAGCCGCGTCGGTAAAGATATATCCAAGCATTGTCGCCATGTCTGGTGCGATCATACCGCTACCCTTGATGATCGCGCATATCTGGATTCTGGTTCCGCCGATCATCGCCGATGCCGCCGCGCCTTTGGCAAAAGTATCAGTGGTAGCGATGGTGTTTGCCGCATCTTCCCAGCTACAAGCCTCTGCCTCCAGTACTTTTGCAACGCCTTCGCGTGCTTTGTCTTTTGGTAACGGAACCCCGATCACGCCGGTCGAGGAGACAAAAATCTGATCAGCTGGACAATTCAGATGAGACGCGACTTGCGCCATGATTTGATCGACCGCTTCTTTGCCGCGATAGCCGGTAAAAGCGTTGGAATTGCCTGCATTCACAATCAAGGCGCGCGCGATGCCGAGCTGTATCTGGTTGCGGCCCATTTCGACTTCGCTCGACGGGCAGGCGCTTTGGGTAAATACGCCCGCAGCGGCTGTTCCTTCGCACAATTCCGCAAAGGTCAGATCGGCCCGGTCCCATTCCTTATAGCGCGCCCGCGCAATGCGCAGCGTTACTCCGTCGATTGCGGGCATTTCCGGGAAAGGTTCGGCGAGAGGAGAGCGTGCTATGTCCATGGTGCTGTGCCCTTATGTCGCTACCGAGGCTGCGGCAAGTATGCGCGGCGTAACACCAGCCTGCTCGCCCTAATAATTTCTGCGTAGAACGAGAATTTAATAATGACGCGTTAGAGCGGCATCACCCTGCGCTGCTGAATAGTCACGTCCAATAGTAGACGAATGGCATTCGGCTTCCTATAGAGGCACCATGCGTCATCTGATCGCCCTGTTTGCACTACTTTCCGGCCTTGCGGCTGTGGGTGCTCCTGTGACTGCAGCGCAGATATCCGAGGCCTGCGAGCAGGTAGCGAGTGCGGAGAGTTCGCAGCAAGGCAAGCAATGCCAGTGCGAAAGCCGTTCAGAACGCAAACCAGTCCCTGGAAAATCGGGCAGCGGCAAGTCGTGCAAAGCACGCAAGCCGGTGGTTATCTACATTCCGACAGTCCAATTCGGAGCTGACCGCGCTTACGAGTAGCGCGCGTTATCATTAAATTCCCATAGCTGAAAACGCGCCGCACGACCCGGATTTGTATCCGGACACGGCGCGATGGCTGATATTTCCCGTCTCCCGAAAGACCATCCATGATCAATACTCTCCTGAAATCCGTATTCGGTTCGTCTAACG
The DNA here is from genome assembly GCA_049289475.1 of Pontixanthobacter sp. Classification (GTDB taxonomy): domain Bacteria; phylum Pseudomonadota; class Alphaproteobacteria; order Sphingomonadales; family Sphingomonadaceae; genus Pontixanthobacter. The sequence continues at coordinate 4,425 of JBATLU010000374.1, forward strand.
ATCGTTATGTAAAATCCATTGGAAAAATCGTTAATCAGATCAACGCTTTGGAACCACAAATCCAAGCGTTGAGCGATGCTGAATTGCAGGCACAGACGGAAAAATTCCGCGGCCAGCTTGCCGAAGGGAAGACGCTCGACGAAATTCTGCCCGAAGCATTTGCGACCGTGCGTGAAGCATCAACCCGCGTGCTGGGTATGCGGCATTTTGACACACAGCTGATCGGCGGCATCGTGCTTCACCGGGGTGAAATTTCGGAAATGCGCACCGGCGAAGGCAAAACGCTGGTTGCGACGCTGGCGGTTTACCTCAACGCGGTTGAAGGCAAGGGCGTCCACGTTGTTACGGTGAACGACTATCTCGCCAGTCGCGATGCGGAATGGATGGGCCAACTGTATCGCTGGATGGGCCTGACCGTCGGCGTTATCATCCCCAATCTGGGCGAATTCGAACGGCGTGAGGCCTATGGGTCGGACATCACCTACGGCACAAACAATGAATTCGGTTTCGATTATCTGCGCGATAATATGAAGCATAGCCGCGAACAGATGGTCCAGCGGCCGTTCAATTTCGCGATTGTCGACGAGGTTGATTCGATCCTGATCGACGAAGCCCGCACGCCGCTAATTATCTCCGGTCCGACCGAAGATAAGACCGATTTGTATGTTTCGATCGATGCGGTGGTGAAAACCATCCCTGACGAATATTTCGATGCGGACGAGAAAACCAAGAACATCTCCTGGACCGAAGATGGCGCCGAAGAGATTGAAAAGATTCTGATCGAAGCAGGCCTGCTCCAGACCGACAATCTCTATGATGTCGAGAACACACAGGTTGTGCACCATCTTGATCAGGCATTGCGCGCCAACAAGATGTTCAAACGCGACACTGACTATATCGTCAAAGACGAGAAGATCGTGATTATCGATGAGTTCACCGGACGTATGATGGACGGGCGCCGATGGTCGAACGGCTTGCATCAGGCGGTCGAGGCCAAAGAAGGCGTCAAGATCGAGCCTGAAAACCAGACCATGGCCTCGATTACGTTCCAGAACTACTTCCGCATGTATCCCAAGCTTTCGGGAATGACCGGCACAGCCGCGACCGAGGCGAGCGAATTCTGGGACATTTACAAAATGAATGTCGTTGAAATTCCGACCAATAAACCAGTTCAGCGGATCGACGAAGAAGACGAATTTTACAAAAATACACAGGACAAGTTCCAAGCCATCGCCAAGGCTATCCGCGAGAAGCACGATATTGGCCAGCCGGTGCTGGTGGGCACGGTTTCGATTGAGAAATCCGAATTGCTGGCGGAATTTTTGAAGAAGGAGAATGTCGCGCATGAAGTTCTGAATGCGCGTTTCCACGAACGTGAGGCGCATATTGTCGCGCAGGCGGGGCGGCTCGGAGCGGTCACAATCGCGACCAACATGGCTGGCCGCGGTACCGACATTCAGCTCGGCGGTAACATTGAGTTCCGCATCGAAGACGAATTGAAGGACATGCCCGAGGGCCCCGAACGCGATGCGGCGATTGCCAAGATTGAAGCCGAAGTTGGCGCAGAGCGCGAAAAAGTGCGCGAAGCTGGCGGCCTGTTCGTGCTTGCAACCGAACGCCATGAAAGCCGCCGGATCGACAACCAGCTGAGAGGCCGTTCGGGCCGTCAGGGTGACCCTGGACTCAGCCGCTTCTATCTGTGTCTTGAAGACGACCTCTTGCGTATTTTCGGGCCGGACACTTTGTTCAGTCGGATGATGAATTCCAACCTCGAAGATGGCGAAGCCATCGGGTCAAAATGGCTGTCAAAAGCCATCGAGACGGCGCAGAAAAAGGTCGAGGCCCGCAACTACGATATCCGCAAGCAAGTCGTTGAATATGATGATGTGATGAATGACCAGCGCAAGGTCATTTACGAGCAGCGCGCCGAAATCATGGACAGCGAAGCGGTTGGCGACGTGGTGATTGATATGCGTCACGACACCGTCAATGCGATTGTGACCGAAGCTTGCCCTCCGGGTTCCTATCCGGAACAGTGGAACGTGGACGCGCTGAAGGAACGGGTTGCCGAAGTGCTCGGGATTGATGCGCCAATCGACGCATGGCTGGCCGAAGAAACCGTCGAAGCCGAACTGATCGAAGAACGTCTTCTGGCCCAGACCGAAGCGGTGATGGATCAGAAGATTGCCAACGCCGATCCGTCGATCTGGGTACGGGTTGAAAAGAGCATTCTGCTCGAACGGCTCGACTACCATTGGAAAGAACATCTCGCGACGCTTGATGCGCTGCGGCAAGTGGTGTTCCTGCGGGCTTATGCGCAGAAACAACCGATCAATGAATATAAGCAGGAAGCTTTCGGTCTGTTCGAACGCATGCTTGAAACACTGCGCGAAGACATCACCAGCATATTGCTGAAAAGCGAATTGCGCATCGCGCCGCCGGTGCAGCAGGAATTGCCAGATCTGCCGGACTTTCTCACCGGTCATATCGATCCGCTCTCCGGGCTTGACGATTCCAATGACGGAGACGGTTCGGCGGAGCGACCAGAATTGTTCGGCTCGCTGGCCGGCAGTCCGCGTGCAGCGGCGGGGCCGGGCGGGGCGAACAGGGATGATCCCTATGCCGCGATGGATGTCAGCCGCAATTCGCCATGTCCATGTGGCTCGGGCAATAAATATAAGCATTGCCACGGCGCAGCGACCTGATTTGCGATGCGCGGGCTGGTAAAGCGTTGGATCAACGCCGCTCTCCGGCCCGCTGGTGTGCAACTGGTCGCTACATCGCAAGATGAAAGACAAGCGCTGGTCGATTGGTTGCATGACCAATCGATTGGCCAGGTCATTGATATCGGCGCCAATCAGGGCCAGTTTGCGCAGCAACTGCTCGATAAGGGCTATCGCGGGACGATGCATTGCTGCGAGCCGCTAAGCGAGGCGCACGCTGCTCTGACTCTGCGGTTCTCGGGCAACCCGCAAGTCCGAATTCTCCCGCGCACGGCAATCGGCGCTGCGCAGGGGCAGGCGAAGATCCAGATTGCTGGCAATTCGGTTTCATCGTCATTGCGACCCATGTTGGATAACCACCGGCAGTCAGCTCCGCGTTCTGCCTATGTCGGGGAGGAAGCGGTGCCGTTGACGACGCTCGACAGATTGTTTGCGGCGCAAACCGGGATGTTTGCAGGAGGCGTGCTTCTCAAAATCGATACGCAGGGCTTTGAACGCGACGTTCTGGCGGGAGCGGTGGCTATTTTACCCCGTTGCAAAGCTGTGCTGATCGAGATGAGCACCATGCCGCTCTATGAGGGGCAGTCGCTATGGGATGAATTGCATCAAATCCTTGTCAAAGCCGGATTTTCCCTGTGGAATGTGATGCCTGATTTCCGCGATCCAGTTAGCGGACGTCTGCTTCAATTCGACGCATTCTATGCCCGCGCTTGAACGCGGCGCATTGAAACCGATCCTGCAGAAGGAAAGGTTGGCTCCCCGAGTTGGATTCGAACCAACGACCAAGTGATTAACAGTCACCTACTCTACCGCTGAGCTATCGGGGAACAGCCCTTATCGCCGCGAAGTGTCACGGCAGGGGTGCGCCTATATGGGGGCCGGATTCGTTTGGCAAGCCCATCTTGCATGCTCACACCATGAATTGTTCGGCAACTATTCGTTCATCAAGCGAATGGCCGGGATCAAAAAGCAATGTGAGCTCAAGATCGCTGGCGATTTCGACGCTGACTTCGGCGATGTCGCGGATTTCCTTCTGGTCCGCCACCGCAGCGACTGGGCGCTTATCAGGTTCGTTGACCCTGAAACGGATTGTCGACCGGTCGGGCAGGATCGCCCCGCGCCAGCGGCGCGGACGGAACGGGCTGATCGGGGTCAGCGCCAGCAATTGCGAATCAAGCGGCAGAATCGGCCCGTTGGCGGACAGATTGTAGGCTGTCGAACCGGCGGGCGTCGAAATGAGCACCCCGTCGCCGACCAATTCCTTTATCCGCACCCGTTCATCGACGGAAACTTCGAGTTTGGCAGTCTGGCGGGTTTCACGCAGCAGGCTGACTTCGTTAATCGCGCATTCGACGTGCTTGCGCCCGTCCTGCGTAATTGCCTCCATCCGCAAAGGTGCAATGGCGATTGACCGTGAGCGGTTGACCTTGTCGAGTATCTTCACCCCGTGGCGGTAGCGGTTCATCAGGAAACCGACCGTACCGCGATTAATTCCGTAGGTTGGGATAATACGCCCGCTGTCTAGCATCGAATGGAGCATGTGGAGCATGAACCCGTCACCGCCGAGCGTAACCAGCGCGTCAGCTTCCTCGATCGGAACCCAATCATGCGCATCGAACAATTCGGTGGCAGTCTCCTGCGCTTTGGCTGTATCGGAAATGGCAAGGGCCAGCCTCCTGAAGCCGTGATTGCTGCTCAACTACCCCTCCTGTCCGTGAAATGCAGTGGTGCATTCACGTAAGCGGACACTATGTTGCGCTGTGCCATTTGGCAACGCATTGTAAATCGTGGCATCGAACATTGTGCAGCTACGCTAACACGAGATATGACCAATGTTGCCCAGCAAGCCACCCTTACCATATTTGAGGCGTCTATGCGCGATGAATTGACCGGATTGGCGGGTGCCGCAACGGCGCGAGACCGACTTGCGCAGTGGCAGAGCGCCGCCGTTGAAAAGGGCGGAACCGCTCCAGTTCATGCGATGATGATTGGTCTTGGGCGGTTTGACACCGTCAATCTGGCTTATGGGGAAGCTGCAGGCGACCGGGCGTTGGTGGCTATAGCGCAAAGAATTCTGCATTTTGCTGAAGATGAGTTTGAAGAGAGCCAGTGGCTCGCCGCGCGGATCGGGGGCGGAAAGTTTCTGCTCGCCGCGCATGAAGCGTGCAATCGCGAGCGCTGGCAGTGGCTAGGTGAAGCGCTAGCAGATGCAATTGCGCACCCGATTGCCGATCTGGACGGTCTGGGCACGCTGCGGTTGTGGCCGCGTATTGCGCTGATGCGGCCCGCACCGGGCGAGGGACCCTCGATGATCTTTGACCGGCTCGCCGAAACACTCGAGCAAGCACGCGGGCAGCACAGCAGACGCGTTCTATGGGCCGATGGCGGACTGACCGTTCCAGGGCGGCGCAGCGCGCTGGTGGAGGCCGATCTTCTCGCTGCTATTGACCGCGACGAGATCGGATTGCTGTTCCAGCCGCAAGTTTCGCTAGGCGACAATGTTATTATCGGCGCGGAGGCGTTGGCGCGGTGGCAGCACCCGGAATTGGGGCGGATAGGGGCGGGGCAGTTGTTCGCGATTGCCGAACGCACTGACCATGTCGCGCAGCTATCGCGGCACATTGCAAAAACGGCGCTCGAAGCTGCGGCAAATTGGCCGAAGACCATGCGGCTGTCGATCAATGTCACCCCTGCCGATCTCGCCGCACCCAGTTTTGCTGAGGGTTTGCTCGAACTGGTCGAAGCTGCGGGTTTTGATGCGCAGCGTTTGACGCTGGAAATCACCGAGCATGTCTTGCTCGATCAGTTGGAACGCAGCGCTGCCATGCTGGGTGGTTTGCGCGACAAGGGAATGCGCATCGCGCTCGATGATTTCGGGGCAGGGTTCTGCAATTTCCGCTATTTGAAAATTTTGCCGCTCGATACGATCAAGCTTGACCGGGCCATGGTTGAGGGGATTGCCGCTGATCCGCGCGATTTGGCGGTTTTACGGGGCATTCTCGCGATGGCCAAGGCGCTCGGGCTGGGCGTTATGGCAGAGGGTATCGAGACCGAAGAACAGCGCGCGATAATTGCGCAGGAAGGTGCGGACTATTATCAGGGATTCCTGTGCGCCGCTCCGCTTGAACAGGATGAATTTCTCACACTTCTGGATGCCTAGCCGTTGGCTTTGCGCGCCTTGCGGGCAATATTCCCCAGACCTTTGGTAAGCTGGAACAGGCCGTTGAGCCGTGATTGCGGGTCGCTCCATACGCGGTTGATCACCAGCTTCATATCGGGGCGCAGCTTTGCGGTGTCTTTGAGCCGGTCGACATAGGCTATCAATCCGGGGCCGTCGGGGAAATCATCCTTGTGGAAAGTCACCAGCGTTCCGCGCGCACCGACATCGATTTTGGCGATGTTGGCTTCGATGGCCTGATGTTTGATCTCAATCAGACGGACCAGATTGGCGGTGGCATCGGGCAGCGGGCCAAAGCGGTCGATCATTTCTGCCGCCATGGCCTCAATTTCCGGCTGGTCCTTTGCATCGTTCAGGCGGCGGTAGAGCGCCATGCGCACAGCCAGATCGGGCACATATTCTTCCGGAATCATGATTGGTGCATCGACGGTTATTTGCGGGCTCACTGCCTCGCGGTCAGGTGCAAGCCCCATCGCTCCAGCCTTCGCTGCCAGAATCGCATCTTCGAGCATTGACTGGTACAATTCGAAACCGACCTCACGGATATGACCCGATTGTTCGTCACCCAGCAGATTGCCGGCACCGCGAATGTCGAGGTCGTGGCTGGCCAGCTGGAAACCGGCGCCAAGACTGTCGAGATCGCCCAACACTTTGAGCCGCTTCTCGGCGACTTCGGACAGCTGCTGGTTCTTGGGATGGGTCAGATAGGCATAGGCGCGCAGTTTCGAGCGTCCGACCCGTCCGCGTAGCTGGTAAAGCTGCGCCAGCCCGAAGCGGTCGGCGCGGTGAATGATGATGGTGTTAGCGCTCGGGATATCGAGCCCGCTCTCCACAATCGTGGTTGACAGCAGCACTTCATATTTGCCTTCGTAAAAGGCGCTCATCCGTTCTTCGACCTCGGTTGGGGACATTTGCCCGTGTGCGCTGATCGGCTTGATTTCAGGAACGTGTTCTTTGAGCCATTCCTCGACATCGGCCATGTCGGAAATGCGCGGTACCACGATGAAGCTTTGTCCGCCGCGATGATGTTCGCGTAGCAGAGCCTCGCGCATCACCATCTCGTCCCATTCCATCACATAGGTACGCACGGCAAGACGGTCGACCGGAGGGGTTTGAATCGTGCTGAGTTCGCGCAGACCGCTCATTGCCATCTGCAACGTGCGCGGGATGGGAGTGGCTGTCAGCGTCAGCATGTGAACATTGGTCCGAAGCTGCTTCAGCTTTTCCTTATGGGTAACGCCGAAACGCTGCTCCTCATCGACGATAACCAAACCAAGGTTCTTGAATTGGGTCGATTTGGACAGGATCGCGTGAGTGCCGATGACAATGTCCATCGTTCCCGCTTCCAGACCGTCTCGGGTTTCCTTGGTTTCCTTGGAGGGGACGAGGCGGGACAAGCGGCCAACTTTAAGCGGGAAACCGTCAAAGCGTGCGGAAAAATTGGAAAAATGCTGCCGCGCAAGCAAAGTGGTGGGGGCGACAACGGCCACTTGTTGCCCGCTCATCGCAGCCACGAAAGCAGCGCGTAGAGCAACCTCGGTCTTGCCGAAACCGACATCGCCGCACACCAGCCGGTCCATCGGGCGTCCGCTTTCCAGATCGCTCAGCACATCGGCAATGGCTGCTTCCTGATCGTCAGTTTCCTGCCATGGGAAGCGGTCGATGAACTGGTTGAAGCTGGCTTCGTCGGCCTCGAATATGGGTGCTTTCTTCAAAGCGCGTTCGGCTGCGACTTTCATCAGTTCGCCAGCAATGGCTCGAATACGGTCTTTCAGGCTGGAGCGGCGTTTCTGCCAGGCTTCGCCGCCCAGGCGGTCGAGCATGACGCTTTCTTCGGAAGAACCATAGCGCGACAGGACGTCGATATTCTCGACCGGAATGAACAGCTTGTCGCCGCCCCGATATTCGAGCATCACGCAATCATGCTTGCTCTTGCCGACGGCGATCGGCTCCAGCCCGAGATATCTGCCGATCCCGTGTTCGCTATGCACCACCAAATCGCCGCGCCCAAGCGCCGACAGTTCGGCCAGAAATGCGTCAGAATCCTTCTTGCGCTTTTTACGGCGGACAAGCCGGTCGCCGAGAATGTCCTGTTCGGTGAGAACTTCCAGCTCGTCGTTGGAAAACCCGCTGTCGAGCGGCAAGACCATCGCAGCGGGCTGCCCCTTGGCGGCCAAGCCGAGCGCTTCCTGCCACGTGTCAGCGAGCGCCGTTTTGGTTCCGGCCTCCGCCAATATCGAAGTTATGCGGGCGCGGCTGCCTTCGGAATAGGTCGCGAGCAAGGGTTTGCGGCCCGTCTTGCCAATCGCCCGCAAATGCTGGGCCGCCGCCTCGTAAACATTATCACCGCGCGCCCGTTCGGGGGAGAAATCGCGCGCCGAGGCAAAGCCGAAATCGATCGTATTGGTGTTTTCGGGCTCGGCGAAAATCACTGCCCGGTGGATTGGCCATTCCTTCAGTCGAGCCTCAAACTCATCACGCCCGACATAAAGCGCATCCTTGTCGAGCGGACGGTAGCTTCCCGCAGCCTGTCCGGCCGTTTTGGTGCGGGCCTGATGGTAATCGGCAATATCTTTGAGCCGTTCGTCACCTGAAGAAATCGCGCCGCTGTCGATGACGATCTGGTCCTGATCGGTCAGATGGTCGAACAACGTCGCTAGCTTATCCTCGAACAACGGCAACCAGTGTTCCATTCCGGCGAGGCGGCGGCCATCGCTTACGGCTTGGTAAAGCGGATCACCGGTTGCCGCCGCGCCAAACATTTCGCGGTAGCGGCTGCGGAACCGCTTGATACTTTCTTCGTCAAGCAGCGCTTCGCTCGCGGGAAGTAGCAAATGCGATGTCAGGATGCCGGTGCTGGTCTGTGTCGCCGGATCAAACAGGCGCAGACTTTCCAACTCGTCTCCGAAGAAATCGAGCCGTAGACCCTGTTCAAGCCCGGAGGGATAAATATCAACGATAGACCCGCGCACTGCATATTCGCCGGCATCGACCACCGTATCCACCCGCGAATAGCCTTGCCGCTGCAGCAGGGCCGACAGGCTTTGGCGTCCGATTTCGACACCTGCCTTAAACCCGCGCACCGATTCGCGGATCCTGAACGGGGTGAGAACGCGCTGCAGAACCGCATTGACCGTGGTGACCAGCAATTGTGCGTTGCTTTTACCCGCTTGCAATTGATGGAGCGCAGCCAAGCGTTTCGCGCTGACCGACAGTGCCGGGCTCGCCCTATCATATGGTAAACAATCCCACGCCGGAAATTCGATTACTTCCAGTTCGGGTGCAAAATAATGTGCCGAATCGGTGATCGCGCGCATCGAAGAATCGTCAGCCGCGATAAACACTGCGCGACCTTTGGATGCGCGTGCAAGATCTGCGAGCACAAGCGGCTGCGCCCCGCGTGCGAGTGAGGAGAGCGTAAGCGGCGTTTTGGCCGACAACAGGCGGGAAATATCAGGCATTACAGGATCAAACTTCGGCTGCGGCGAACATCATCGCCAAATGGGTGCTTCAGCGCGGAATGTCCACGTAATCGAGCTTCTGCATCAAATCCATATGGGGACCGGCGAATTTCTGCGGCGTTGGCTGGGTCTTGAGTGCCCATGCCATCACATCGACATCGTCTTCATCGAGCAAGGTTTCGAACCAAACCAGATCGCCTTCCAACCAGTCATGGTGGTAGCGATCGAAGAACCCACCGATCATATAATCGGCTTCACGCGTGCCGCGGTGCCACGCGCGGAATTTTGAACGGGCAAAGCGGGTGGCAAGGTCGATATTTTCAGGCATGAAATTGCGGGTAGGGCACTCGCCAATCACGCGCAAGAAGCTATAGAGTTAGCCATGCGTCCCGATGTCCTCAACCCGCTGTTCGTAGAAATAGAAGCGCTGGACGGTGTCGGGCCGAAATTGAAGAAGCCGCTCGACAAGTTGGGGCTGACACGAGTGCGCGACGTGGCCTATCATTTGCCCGAACGCTTCGTAATGCGGCGCGCGGCCAGCAATCTTGATGAAGCCGCTGTTGGAGAGCAGGTGGTGATTGCCTTGACCCCGGTCGAGCACAAATCCTCCTCCGGACGTGGACCATACCGTGTTCTCGCGCAGGACGATCTCGGCAATATCTGTTCGCTGACCTATTTCGGGCGCGCCTCTTACAGCGCGAAGAAGTTGCTGCCCGTCGGCGAGAAACGCTGGGTTGCGGGGCGGATCGATCAATATGGGCAAATGCTGCAAATTGTTCATCCCGACCATGTCGTGGCCGACAGCGGCGATACTCTCGCGCGTTTGTGCGAGCCGGTTTACGCCCTTTCGGAAGGGTTGACCCAGCCGAGAATTTCGGGATTGGTACAGCAAACGCTCGATCGATTGCCGATCCTTCCAGAATGGATTGAACCAAGCCAGTTCGATGCAGCGAAATGGCCGACTTGGCATGACGCCATGAAGCTGGCGCACAAGGGCGAACACGAGGCTGCGCGCGAACGGTTGGCCTATGATGAATTGCTGGCGAATTCTTTGGCATTGATGTTGGTGCGGGCCGACAATCGCCAGCGCAAGGGGCAACCGCTGGTCGGCGACGGAAGGCTGCGTGACTTGCTGCAATTGCCCTATCAATTGACCGGAGCGCAGCAGCGGTCTGTGTCGGAGATCGAGGGCGATCTGGTCCAGCAAACTCCGATGTTACGGCTGCTGCAGGGCGATGTTGGTGCAGGCAAGACGATTGTGGCGCTGAAAGCCATGCTGATTGCGGTGGAGGCTGGAAAACAGGCCGCTTTGCTGGCGCCGACCGAAATTCTTGCGCGGCAACATTATGAAACCTTACGCACCATGCTGCGGCCGACCGGCGCTGAAATTGCGTTACTAACCGGGCGTGACAAGGGCAGAGCGCGTGAAGCCACTTTGATGGGGTTGCTTGACGGGAGCATTGATATCGTCGTCGGAACGCACGCTATTTTTCAGGACTCGGTCAGTTACAAAGATCTCGCGCTGGTTGTAATTGACGAGCAGCACCGGTTCGGTGTCGCGCAGCGTTTGATGTTGGCGAGCAAGGGCAGGCAATCACCGCATACTTTGGCGATGACCGCCACGCCCATCCCGCGCACGCTGACTCTGGCGCAATATGGCGAGATGGATGTGTCTCGGCTCGATGAAATGCCGCCGGGCCGCCAGCCGATTGATACGCGCGTGGTCGCTCAGGAGCGTTTTGCCGAGGTTGCCGACGGGGTTGCGCGGCATATCGCCAGCGGCCAGCAGGCCTATTGGGTGTGCCCGATGGTGCGCGAAAATGAAAACGAGGATATTGCCGCTGCCGAGGCCCGTTATGCCGGTTTGAGAGAGCGGTTCGGGGATGCTGTGGTGCTGGTCCACGGACAGCTCAAACCGGAATTGAAAGACGCAGCGATGGAGCGTTTTTCGAGCGGTAAGGCCAAATTGCTGGTCGCCACAACGGTTATCGAAGTCGGGGTAGATGTTCCCGCCGCCACGCTGATGGTGATCGAACAGGCAGAACGGTTCGGGCTGGCCCAATTGCACCAATTGCGTGGCAGGGTCGGGCGCGGATCGGAAAAATCTGTGTGCTTGTTGCTGCGCGGCAATGCCATGTCTGAGACGGGCAGGGAGCGGCTGGCGCTGATGCGCGAAACGCAGGATGGGTTCCTGCTGGCCGAGGAAGATTTGCGGCTGCGCGGCGGGGGCGAATTGCTCGGCACGCGGCAGTCAGGCGATACGCCGTTCCGGGTGGCTACGCTTGACCAGATAACACGCCTGCTACCCAAAGCGCATGATGATGCCAAAATCATGATGGAACGCGATGGCAGCCTCTCCGGTTCACGCGGAGAGGCCGCCAGAATTTTGCTCTATCTGTTTGAACGCGATTGGGGCGTTCAAATGCTACGCGGGGGTTAGAAGGCGACCTGCGCCCCAACCAGCGCCACATTGGTTGCCGCATCGCGGTCAGACCATGTGCTACCGTCAGGGAAGTTGCCGCCCGATACGAAATTGAGCGGCGCGTAGCCATCAACATGAGTCAGTTCAGAGAACAGATTGATGTTCTGCGCGGCGAACCATGATAGTCCCAGAACGACTTGATTTTGTCGCTCCCACGGTGCTCCATCGGCGCCAGCCCTGAATTTCGAGAATTCGGCTGACAGCGCCAACGGTGCGCCTTGCGTATTCTCTTCGGATTTGCCGAATCCAAGCCGAGCGCCAACAGTAAATGCCTGCGTTTTCTGTGCAGCGAACTGGCTAAGCGGATTGGATTGATCAGGAACTGCGGAACCGGGCCAGACTTTGGTAGTCTGCGCAAATTCGCCCAGCACGGTCAGCGGGCCGTAGTTGATTTTGCCATAGGCCGAATACGCCGGGTTGTTATCAACGCAGGGGTTGAAGTGGACCACCGGATAGGACTGGCAATAGGCGCTACCATGAAGGTAACTTGCACCGGCCTTTACCGAATTCCCATTGCCGTCGAGACTAAGCGTGTAGCTGCCATCGACCGCGAAATTGTTGAGTTTAGAAGGAACGCTGGTGCCATTGACCGGCGCATTGGCGCCGCGGAACTGCGAACCGCCTTGAACTGCCATGGCTCGGACCGACAATCCACCGGTTTTGACACCGACTTGCGCACCATACGCAAGCCCGGCAAATGCATGCCAATTGGTCGAGTTGGTGAAAGGGCTGACGGTATCATTCAGGCCGAACGGTACGTACATTTTTCCGACAAGCGCATATACTGGGCGCTTGTTAAGATTGCCAAACATGATCCAACCCTGACGAAGCTGGACCTGGTTGCGTGCCAGCGCAGTATTGGTGCCTGCGCCAAAGCTTTGTTCGGGATCGTACAGAAGCTCTGCGTAAGAGCTGAAATCGTCGGACAGCTTGGCGGTTACCGCAAGATGCGCCGAATGGATTACCGCTTCGGACACACTTTTGCCGCGCTGATTGCCCGATGTCGGATGACGCATCAGATAGCCGAACTTGTCCGGACGATTGCTCCACTGCTGGTTCATCAGCACGGTTGTGCCGCCAGACAGGGTGACTTTGTTCCTAAGCTCACCCGATGCCAAGGCTTCGAGTTGAACCAATGATTTGGTTGTCACATTCTCGGCATGATCGAGCATTTCGTATGCATAGGAAGAATTGGTTCCGACGAAGCCTTGAGAATCGCTATCTTCGGAAGAGACGTTGTTTGCATGGCCAGCGTAGGCATCCTGCGGCGCGGCCCGAGGGGTAGCAATGGGTGTCTGCGCTGCTGCATTATCGCGAACCTCGATTTCTGCGCGAAGCTGCGAGTTTTGTGCCTCAAGTGCTTGTAATCTTTGTTCCAGCAATTGGAACCTGGCTTCCATATCTCCATCTTGCGCAGCGGCTGGAATGGCGAGTGTGGACGCTGCAATCGCAAGCAGCACAGACGGTAGTTTCTTCACAAAGCATTTCCTGGAACGGTTTCAGTACCGCTTCCAATTATCCGTAGGTGGCTATTATTTGGTTAACGTGCCTCTAACTTTTCTGTTGGGGTTAAATGGCGGGAACTGCATCAGCGAACAAATTACATTTAGAATTGGGATCCGCTTTTAACCACAGGGGGATCATAGTCGCCAAAGCTACTCAGAGTGGCATGAATGGTAGGTGGGCTCAAAGACGGGCCTTTGGAAATTGCCTTCACAAGGTGAGCGTTAATTCCGGCATTTTAAGTACTTACGTTAGCTTCTTGAAAGATTATCAAGCCTTGGGGGACAGTCTGGCAGTTAAGATCGCGCGCACGTCGACCACTGCTTTCAGCCGCGCGCCGAGCATCGCAGTGCCGCTAACCTTTCGCTGGACGAATAAAGTCTCGGCAGGCGGTACGTGCCATGCCGCGCGGTCGGCGGCAATTCGCATGCCTTCATCGCGAAGCACGCTCACAAAAGCGCGGTCACCGAAATCGAACGGGCCGTCGCGGGTGAATTCGTCAATGATGACTTGCGTCATAAATTCAACACTGCTGCGGTGGCGTTTGATCGCTTCGGGATTGACGAAGCCAGCCTCGACTGATGCCTGAATGACGGCTTTAGTATTGCCTGAAAGTCCAGATTCTATAAGCGCCCGATAAGACTGCTGGATATCTGGCATAACGGGACGGGTCGCACCGAAATCAAGCAGCACTATGCGGCCAGTATCGGGCTGATAGCGGTAGTTGGCAAAATTCGGATCGGTTTGCATCATCCCGAATTCGAACAACTCGCGCGACACCAAATCGATTAAGCGCGCCGTCACGTCATTGCGCAAGGCTTGCTGCTCTGACTCGAGGCTTTCGATGGGAACGCCAGGTTCATAGCTCATCGCTATGATCCGGTCGCGGGTCAGTTCTTCGTGTAATTTTGGAACCACAAAGCCTTCATCACCGCGCAGCATCTTTCCATAATGCTGCAAATGCGCCCCTTCGCGGAGATAATCAGCTTCTTCGTGAAGCTGGATCTTTGCGGCTTCAAGAATCGGTTTCAGATCGAGTTGCGGAGGAAGCATCGTCGACATTCGCAGCAATCCCGCGACATTGTCGACATCGGCATCGATACTTTCACGGATACCAGGATATTGCACCTTTATCGCGAGCAGAGAGCCGTTATGCAGGGTCGCGCGGTGAACCTGCCCAATCGATGCCGCCGCAATCGGGCGGGGTTCGAAATGGGCGAATTGAGCGCGCCAATTTTCGCCCCATTGCGATGTTAGCATCTGGTTGAGTTGGTGCGGCGGCATAAAATTGGCCCGGTCCCTCAGGCCCGCTAATATATTCGATAATTCTGGAGGCAGAAGATCGCCTGCATCCATCGAAATCATCTGGCCCAGTTTCATCGCCGCACCGCGCAGATGGGACAATCGGTCTGCAAGGCGGAGCGCATTGCCGGGGGTAAGGAGCATGTCTTGCATCTTTGGAAGTTCGCCGGAAGCCAATCTGCGCACCCCTTCGGCCATCATGCCGCCAGCAATACCGCCTGCGAGCCGGCCAAACCCCGAAAGGCGCGATATGCGGGAACTGGGAACCGCACGGTAGCGCGAAGGTTTCTCATTATCTGACATGAAGAATAATCGCAGCCTGTGACATTGCGGGCGGGGAAGGACCAAGTGTGAGCATAAACGAAACCGACATAAAGTCGTTCCGAAATGCACGGTTGCTCGGCTATGCCGGATTATTGCCTCAAACGCTGGCGATCTTGCTGGTTTATAATGGCGGCGAATGGGGCTGGATCGCGCTCGCCAGTGGCTTTGCCTATGCTGCGCTGGTCTTCAGTTTTCTTGGCGGTGTGTGGTGGGGACAGGCGATTGCTAATCCGGAGGCACCAAAGTGGGTCTATCCCGTCGCAGTTATGCCAAGCCTGATCGGGCTGGCATTGTTTATCCCGTGGACCATTGGATGGAGCTGGCCCGAACCATCCTTATTCTGGCTTGGATTGATGTTGATGCTGTCGCCGCTCGTCGACCGTGCGCATGCGCTAGGTTCGATCCAGTGGAGGCTGCTTCGATGGCATTTGTCGATCGGACTGGGCCTTTTGACTTGGGCACTGGCCTTAATCGGTCAAGTGAATCAACCGGCTTCGATGTAGCGATAAATGGTCGGGAAGAGAGGATTCGAACCTCCGGCCCCCGCCTCCCGAAGACGGTGCTCTACCAGGCTGAGCTACTTCCCGACTCAATTGCGCCGGTCCGATACGGTCCAGCACGGTAGATGCGGGCATATAAGAGCGCGGTGACGGGGTGGCAAGCTGGCAGTTGCGGGGCTAGAGTATGGCTATGGCAACGCAGGCATCCCCCACCGATTCTTCCCCAACGCGCCACGCAGAGTGGCAATATCTCGATTTAATGCGGCATATTTGGGACCACGGGAGCGAGCGGCGCGACCGGACAGGCGTGGGCACGCGATCAGTTTTCGGTGCCATGCTGCGGTTCGATCTCGCAGATGGCCGGATGCCGCTGCTCACCACCAAGCGCGTCTATTGGAAAACCGCGACGCGCGAAATGCTGTGGTTCCTGACCGGCGACACGAATATTCGCGAATTATGCCGTCAGAATGTCCAGATTTGGACCGATTGGCCGCTCGATGCCTACCGCCGCGAAACGGGTCATGTCATCAGCCGCGAAGATTTCTCCGCGCGAATTGTAGAGGAAGAGGCATTCGCCTTGCGCTGGGGTGATCTGGGGCCGGTCTATGGCAAGCAATGGGTTGATTGGCCGACCTATCAATATCAGGCTGACGGCACTTATCGTAAAGGACCGGGCATCAATCAGGTTGCCGAGGTGATCGAGTCGCTGCGCCACAATCCGGGCAGCCGTCGCCATATCATTGAAGGATGGAATGTTGCGCAGCTCGACAAGATGGCGTTACCGCCATGCCACAAAACCTATCAGTTTCACGTTGCCGACGGACGGCTCAACTGCGCACTTTATCAACGCAGCTGCGATGTTGCGTTGGGGCTGCCATTCAATCTGTGGTCGGCGGCGCTGCTGCAACGGATGATTGCTCTGCAAACCGATCTCGAACCCAGTGAATTGGTCTGGATGGGCGGAGATACGCATCTCTATCTCAATCACGGCGATCTGGTGCGGGAGCAATTGTCACGCATGCCAGAGGGCGTGCCGACGATGAAAATAGTCCGGCGACCAGATAGCATTTTTGATTACCGGATTGAGGATTTTGAAGTGAATAATTACGCACCGCAGGGTGCATTGAAGGCGCCGATCGCAGTCTAGACTACAAAACTTGACCCGGAACGCCTTGTGAAATAAAATAACGCAATTGAGTAAGATTGCGTCTCACAACTGAGGGCACTCTGGGGAGAGCTTCATTATGGCCGAAGGGTCCAAAAATTCAGCTGAAAGCGGGGCGGGCGCGAATAAGCCGGTACTGTCGCTGCATGTTCCCGAACCGACCTATCGCCCTGGCGACCCAGTCGATTTCGCACATATCACCGTGCCCGAAGCCGGCGCCCAAGCGCGGCCAGACGAAGCCTGTGAGGCAATCGAAACCAGCGCGCTATGTTATGATCTGGTGCGCGTTCTGGGGGAGGATAATCAGGCCCACGGCCCGTGGAATCCGAAACTTGATGCCGATACGCTGCGGACCATGCTGCACAATTTCGCGCTGACCCGCGCATTTGATGAACGGATGTTCCGCGGCCAGCGTCAGGGCAAAACCAGCTTCTACATGAAATGCACCGGGGAAGAAGCGACCTCGATCTCTGCTGCAATGGCGCTCGCAAGCGACGATATGATCTTCCCGTCCTACCGCCAGCAAGGCATTTTGATCACGCGCGGCTATCCGCTGATCGAAATGATCAACCAGATATATTCGAACAAAGGCGACAAGCTGAAGGGCCGCCAGCTGCCAATTATGTATTCGAGCCGCAAGCATTCCTTTTTCACCATCAGCGGCAACCTTGCCACGCAGACCCCGCAGGCGGTCGGCTGGGCGATGGCAAGCGCAATCAAGGGCGACAGCCGCATTGCCGCAACCTGGGTCGGGGAAGGTTCCACTTCCGAAGGCGATTTTCATGCGGCCTGTACCTTTGCCGCTGTTTATAATGCGCCGGTAATCCTGAATGTCGTCAACAACCAATGGGCGATTTCCAGCTTCTCCGGTTTCGCCGGGGCAGAGAGGACCACTTTTGCCGCGCGCGCGCTCGGCTATGGATTGGCCGGAATTCGCGTGGACGGAAACGATCCGCTGGCCGTTTATGCCGCAGAGCGCTGGGCCGCCAATCGGGCACGGGCCAATGCAGGCCCGACACTGATCGAACATTTCACTTACCGTGCGGAAGGCCATTCAACTTCCGATGATCCAAGCGGTTACCGTTCTTCGCATGAGCGCGAGGAATGGCCACTGGGCGATCCGGTAACTCGGCTTAAGAAGCATTTGATTGCGCTGGGCGAATGGGACGAGGATCGCCATGCGGCGATGGACCTCGCCTGCGCTGAAGAGGTTAAAACCGCGACCAAAGAAGCGGAGAAGAACGGCATTCTCGGTCACGGTCTGCACCATCCCTTCCGCACCATGTTTGAGGATGTGTTCGAGGAACTGCCCTGGCATCTCAAGGAACAGGCCGCCCAAGCGACCAAGGAACGCGAGATCAAATGGCCCGAAGGGAGGCCGAACTCGTGAGCACGCAAATCCAGGAAACCGCCGCCAAGGCTGAAACTGGCGAACGCCGGTTAAATATGATCGAGGCGATTAACGAAGCGCTCGACATAAAAATGGCGGAAGATCCCGATGTTATCATCATGGGCGAAGATGTCGGTTATTTCGGCGGCGTTTTCCGCGCGACTGCGGGTCTACAGGAAAAATACGGCAAGAACCGCGTGTTCGATACCCCCATTTCTGAATGCGGGATTATCGGCGCGGCAGTGGGGATGGGGGCTTACGGTCTACGTCCGGTGCCGGAAATACAGTTTGCCGATTATATCTATCCGGGCCTTGATCAACTGATTTCCGAGGCTGCGCGCTTGCGCTACCGCTCCGCAGCCGAGTTTATTGCGCCGATGACGGTGCGATCACCCTTTGGCGGCGGCATTTTTGGCGGGCAAACGCACAGCCAGAGCCCCGAAGCACTTTTCGCGCATGTGGCAGGTCTTAAGACCGTAATCCCGGCCACACCCTATGACGCCAAAGGGCTGCTGATTGCCGCGATTGAAGACAATGATCCGGTGATCTTCTTTGAACCCAAGCGGATCTACAACGGCCCCTTCACCGGCTATTACGATAAGCCGGTCGAGCCATGGAAAAGGCACCGCGACAGCATAGTGCCAGAAGGGCATTACAGCATCCCGCTGGGCAAAGCGCGGATCGTGCAAGAAGGCGAGGCGATGACCGTGCTGGCCTATGGCACTATGGTTCATGTCGCAGAGGCTGTCTGCGCGCAGAAGGGGATCGATGCCGAGATCCTCGATCTGCGTTCAATTGTTCCGCTCGACATCGAAGCCATCGAAACCTCGGTCAAAAAGACCGGCAAATGCATGATCGTGCATGAAGCGACCCGCACCGCCGGTTTTGGCGCCGAATTGTCGGCCTTGGTGACAGAACGCTGTTTCTATCACCTCGAAGCGCCAGTGCTTCGCGTCACCGGTTTTGACACTCCCTATCCACACAGCCTCGAATGGGCATATTTCCCTGGTCCGGTCCGGATCGGAGAAGCCATCGACAAGATTATGGAAGCCTGAGCCATGTCCCGTTTCACATTCACCATGCCCGATATTGGCGAAGGTATCGCCGAGGCTGAAATTGTCGACTGGCACGTAAAGATCGGTGACCGGGTCGAGGAAGACCAGGAAATCGTTGATATGATGACCGATAAGGCCACCGTTCCGATGGAAAGCCCGGTTTCGGGTATAATCGTCGAAGTGGCCGGTGAGGCCGGAGACATGGTCGCTATCGGTTCTATGCTGGTAGTGGTCGAAGTTGATGGCGAAGGCTCCGACGATGTGATTGAGGAAAGTGAAGCTGCAGCCGAACTTGCGCCTGAACTTTCAGACGAGGCTTTTGAGGTTGCCGCGGAACCCGCGCCTGCCCCTGAACGGGTTGCTCCGCTAGCGGCAGAGCCCGTGCAATCGCCGCCGCCGATTGCGGTCTCAAGCGAGCAAGCGACCAAGGTTCTTGCCAGTCCGGCGGTGCGACAGCGCGCCAAAGAACTGGGCATCGCATTGTCCGAAGTAAAGCCTGCTGAAGGTGGCCGGATACGCCATGCGGACCTTGATGCGTTTCTGTCTTATAATGCTGGCGGCGGCTTCAATGCAGGCGCGGCCAAGCGGCCGGACGAAGTGATCAAAGTCATTGGCCTGCGCAAACGCATCGCGCAGAACATGGCCGCATCAAAGCGCAACATTCCGCATTTTTCATATGTCGAGGAAGTGGACGTTACCGACCTCGAAACGATGCGCGCCGATCTGAATGCCCATCGCGGTGACAAACCCAAGCTGACCATGATGCCGTTGGTTATTGCTGCAATCTGCAAGCTGATCCCGCAATTCCCGATGATCAATGCGTGTTATGACGACGAGGCGGGCATTGTTACCCGTCACGGCGCAGTCCATCTCGGTATGGCCACGCAAACCGATGGAGGGCTAATGGTTCCGGTTATCCGCGATGCGCAGGCCAAAAATCTGTGGCAGCTCGCGCGCGAGATTGGCCGGTTGGCCAATGCGGCGCGTGATGGATCTGCCAAATCGGATGAACTTTCCGGCTCTACGCTGACTTTGACCTCGCTTGGACCGCTGGGCGGGGTGGCAACCACGCCGGTCATCAACCGTCCCGAAGTTGCGATTATTGGCCCCAACCGGATTATCGAGCGCCCGATGTATGTGCCTGATGGCAATGGCGGCGAACGGATTGAAAAGCGCAAGCTGATGAACATCTCAATCAGCTGCGACCACCGCGTGGTTGACGGATATGATGCGGCGAGCTTTATTCAGGCGTTCAAGAAGTTGGTCGAAACACCGGTACTGCTTCTGACAGATTGAGGAGGGCAGAAATGGCTGAGGATAAGCGGGTTGATGACTATATCGCCTCTGCCAAGCCGTTCGCGCAGCCAATTTTGACGCATTTGCGTAAGCTGATCCATCGGGCGCTGCCCGACGTTGAAGAGTGCATCAAATGGGGAATGCCGCATTTTATGATAGGCGGGAAAAATCTTGTCGGCCTTGCAGCCTTCAAGGCGCATGCGTCGATGGTAATCCATCATGAAGAGGCCAAGCAGGGTGAGGGCATGGGGCAATTCGGGAAAGTGCACGAAATGTCACACTTGCCTGATGATGAAGCGATTATCCTGCGTTTGCAGCGTGCAGCGGAAGCCATGGGGACGCCAAGACCGCGCAAGGCCAAATCCAAGCCAGACATTCTGGTCCCTGACTATTTCCAAATTGCTTTGAACGAGAATCCTACTGCAAAAGCGACCTTTGATGGATTTGCACCGTCACACCGGCGTGAATATCTCGAATGGATTGTCGGTGCCAAACGGCCCGAAACCAGGTCCAAACGAGTTACCGAAGCCATTGCGTTTTTGACCGAAGGCAAACGCCGCAATTGGAAATACGAAAACTGCTAATCGCAGCTTATCGCACGATCGCGCTATAGGTAATCCTGCCTTTGCGGCCTGATTTGACGGTGGAGGGCACGCGCCATTGCAGATGCGTGACGTCTTCGACCGAAGCCATCCGGCTGCCATTGGCAATTGCGATCTTCAACGCGCCAATCCGGCCCCAAGTTCGTCCGCCGTCGACCGATACCGCATAGGCATCTTGGCTTGCACGCTGGAACGCCAATTGTTTCGGGATTGTGCTGGAGACGGTCAGATCACCCGGTCGGCCGGTGGATTGCCACTCGACCACCAAGATAACCTTGTCGCCGCGCCGAAGATTTTGCGCGGGTTCAATCAGCCTAGCCGACGTGTCAGTGGACATGCGTTCAACATAGACAGCGCTGACGCTTTGCAAACTTTGCTGCGCCGACCCTGTTGTTGCCAAGGCAATCGCTGCAAAGCCTGTAATCATACCCATCCGCATGTATTCAGGCCCCCAAGCCCGTCAATTGAAGCTGGGGTAAGACTGGCAGAAGGGTGCGAAAATATGGTTAATATGAGGCTACGTCAGCGAGATTTCACATTAGTTGAAATGTGTGCGGGAATTGCCCGTTTTGTGCGTTGACAGGCCAAACAACCTGCCCTAACTGCGCCTCTCCCAAGCGCAGTCTTGCACGCGGGTGTAGCTCAGTTGGTTAGAGCGCCGGCCTGTCACGCCGGAGGTCGCGGGTTCGAGTCCCGTCACTCGCGCCACTGCCTTTTCCGGCAGTCGCAGGGATTTTCAATCATAACGAAGCTTAAAGATGCGCTTTTTTTTTGGCGCTGCTTCAGCCCCATTTGCCCGTTTCCATCCAGATTAGGAAACGCCGCAAGGGCAGTAGCCAGATCAGGCCGAGGATCAGATAGATGATCGTCTGCACCAAAGTGGGCCAATCACCAATCAGCCCCGGCATGATGCTGGCAATCAATATGCCATATGCTGTCAAACCCGCCATCAAAACCAAAATGCCGAGCGGAATTCGAAGAGTTGGTTCTTTGCGCATCAGAAGGGTCCGTAGAGTCGAGTTGGTGTCACAATTGCTGACAGACTTCTGTCGTGCGGTTCGAGAGGGAGCGTTTCCATAAGCTGGCTGTCCCACGCCAGACCTATTGCAAGTACATCCGGATGTTCGCCCAGCCAGCGGTCGTAATGCCCGCCTCCCTGTCCGATTCGGTCACCTTCGGCAGTGAAGCCGAGCAGCGGGACGAAAAGGATTTCGGGCACCACCGCCTGCATGGCAGAATGCGGTTGCATAATATCGAAAGCGCCCTGTTCGAGATCGCTCTCTCCAAACGGGTCGCTGTGGACCGCGAATTCCATTGCGGCGGTGTGATTTGCGAAGCGGGGCAAGGCAATTACGTGGCCATTTTCGGCGAAATAGCGGGCATAGGCGCCTGCCGGTGCTTCATCTGCTGCTGCGTGATAAAGCCCAATCGTTGCCGATGCCGGGATCAAATTTGCCAGGCCAGTGGGCGGCTGACGGAATAGCAAAGCACGTATATTGTCTGGTATCGCCGCCACATGCTTCTTGCGTGCTGCTCTAAGCTGCTTGCGTAGTTTTGCCTTGTCGCTCATCCGGTCGCTTCGCTTCTATTTGTCAGGAAGAGTGGCGGGACCACCATGGGTCGTTCTCCGGGAAATCCGCCGACGCCAGAACGTCAGGTGGGCGCCGTATGCATCAGAGCCACGGCCGAACCGGTACTCTGCGCAGGGACCGCTCCCTTGGATGAATTATCGCCTCAGGGATGTTCTGCGGCTCGTACCGGGTAGCCCCGCCACGCTCTACTTAGGGATTCGCGGCCCTGCTCTCAAGCTTAGTCGCGCAGTTTTCTAACAAATCGGCAAAACGTTCGAGTGCAGGGGCGAGATCGCTGTCGCTAGATGTCAGAGCAGCGGCGGCTTGGGCGGAGAGATTGTTGGCCTGCGCATCCTTCGCATCTTGCAACGCGGCATTCTTTTGCTGGATATGTTCATTGGCGCGTTCGAGCAGCACATCCTTGTTCTCCAGCTGCGCTGTCATGCTGGTTTTTTCGCGGGTAAGTTCGGCAAGTTGGGCGGTCATACGATCGCGCTCAGTTTCGAAAACTTCTGCTTCCTGACGCCGCCTTTGCACTTCATCGCGCAGATCATCGACTTCGGCGGAATGGCGTTGCTGCGCGGATTGCAGACCTTCCAATTCGCTTTCGAGCCGCGAGATAGTCGATTTCAATTCTTCGCGCTGCCCAACCGCCAGATTTGCTTCGTGCTTTGCATTCTGCAAATCATTGGCGTGTTCGCTCAGGGTCGCGGTCGCAGTGGCGGCAGTGTTCCGCGCTTCGTGCAGTTCATCGGCCAGAAACAGCGCGCCGAATAGCAAATTTTGCGACTCGCTTGACGAACGGCCTGCACCCAATTGCTGGAGCTTCGCGTCGATTTGCTCACCGAGATAGCAAACGTGAGCTTCTTCGCCATCGGCGCATGCAACCGTATAATCGCGTCCACCTACTGAAAGTTTGACTTCGCTCACTGGTCAAGATCCTCGATCAAAACATCCAGTTCATTCAGTGTGTTGGCCACGGTTTCGAGCAGGCTTTGGTGCTTCTCGACCAATGCCGAAACCGGGGGACTTGGCGTGATTTCGCGGTCCGCTAAGTCGGCGATGCGGGCCAGCGCAGCCTCGATCCGCTGGACGGCGGTTTCAATCGTTTGATCGGTCATTTGCTCGATTTATCGCAATTTTTGAACGCGCGCAAAGGTTTGGCTTCGGTTGTTGACAGTTTCGCGAATCCTGAACGTGCTTTGCTGACTTAGGGCTGGCGCGATTTACAAGGGTGGGGAACAGCGTGCTTACCATCCTTGACCTGACGCGGGCTCTCCGCGAAGGCTTCGGGTGCACCGAATCACTGCGAATTCGCAGTAAAAACATCCTGCAGGAGCTTCCTGAATGAGCCTCGATCCGTCCCGCATGGCACCCATGGCCAATGCCATCCGTGCCCTTTCGATGGACGCTGTCCAGGCCGCCAATTCGGGGCATCCGGGTATGCCGATGGGTATGGCCGATGTTGCGACAGTGCTGTGGTCAAAATATCTGAAATTCGATCCTTCCGCGCCGCATTGGCCGGACCGAGACCGGTTCGTGCTGTCGGCCGGTCATGGCTCGATGCTGATTTACTCGCTGCTGCACCTGTCCGGCTATGCAAAGCCGACAATGGATGACATCCGCAATTTCCGGCAACTGGGTAGCCCCTGCGCCGGTCACCCCGAAAACTTCCTGCTTGACGGGGTTGAATGCACCACCGGACCGCTGGGCCAAGGCGTGGCAATGGCGGTGGGTATGGCGATTGCCGAGCGGCAGCTGAACGCGCATTTTGGCGATGATCTGGTCCAACACCGCACTTGGGCAATTGCCGGTGACGGGTGCCTGATGGAAGGCATCAACCACGAGGCAGTCGGGCTCGCAGGGCATTTGAAGCTCGGCGGGTTGATCGTGCTGTGGGATGATAACAATATTACGATTGATGGCGCTGCCGACCTTTCGACCAGCGAAGATGTGAAAGCGCGCCATTCAGCCGGTGGCTGGCATGTTGTCAGCTGCGACGGGCATGATGTGGCTGATATCAGCCGCGCGATTGAAGAGGCGATGGCTGATCCGCGCCCCTCGCTTGTTGCGTGTAAAACGATCATCGGGAAGGGCGCGCCCAACAAGCAGGGCACCTCCGCCACACATGGCGCGCCGCTGGGTGCGGAAGAAATCGCCGGTGCACGCGAAACGCTTGGCTGGACATCGGCACCATTCGAAGTTCCTTCCGATATCCTGTCCGATTGGCACGCCACCGGAGAGCGCGGCAAGGGCGAACATTCCGCATGGAGCGCCCGGCTCGGTTCGTCCGCCAAGAAAGCAGAGTTTTCTGCGCGGATGGCGAGTGTAGCTGATCTCGCCGGTCCGGCGATCGAGGAATATATCCACGCTTTGGCAGCCGAACCCAAGACCGTTGCCACGCGCAAGGCATCAGAAATGGCGCTCGGTCCGCTCACGGCTGCGCTACCACAGATGATTGGCGGTTCCGCCGATCTCACCGGCTCGAACAACACCAAGACGCCAAGTACATTGCCGTTTAGTGCGTCCGATTATTCGGGCCGCTATATGTATTACGGCATCCGAGAATTCGGCATGGCGGCGGCGATGAACGGCATGATGCTGCATGGCGGCGTAGTGCCTTACGGCGGTACCTTCCTGATTTTCAGCGATTATTGCCGCAATGCAATCCGTCTTTCGGCTTTGCAGCAGGCTGGCGTAATCTATGTGATGACGCATGACAGCATCGGACTGGGCGAAGATGGCCCGACTCACCAGCCGGTCGAACAGGTGATGAGCCTGCGTTTAATTCCCAATCTTAATGTTTACCGGCCATGCGACACAATTGAGACGGCGGAATGTTGGGCGCTGGCACTTCAGACTACCGAGACGCCCTCGATCCTTGCTCTGTCGCGCCAGAACCTGCCGCAATTGCGCGGGGAAGGTGATGCGGCATGGACCGCAGCTTCCAACCGCTCGGCCAAGGGCGGCTACCGTCTGCGCGCTGCTTTGGCGAACCGCAAACTCGTACTGGTTGCTACCGGCTCCGAAGTTGCGCTCGCGATGGAAATTGCCGACGCGATCGAAGCGCAAGGCATCGGCGCTGACGTTGTGTCTATGCCATGCACCGAATTGTTCGATGCGCAGGATGCGTCCTACCGTGCCGATATTCTCCCGGCAGATGTGCTGAAAGTTTCGATTGAGGCTGGCACAAGCTTTGGTTGGGAGCGTTATACGGGTCTTGATGGTATAAACATCGGTATCAACCGGTTTGGTGCCTCGGCACCTGCGGACCAGTTGTTTGCGAAATTCGGCTTTACTGTGGATGCAATCGTGCCGCAGATCACTAATAAACTCAAAGACTAAGCAGGAGTTATTTCCATGGCGACCAAAGTTGCAATCAATGGTTTCGGACGCATCGGCCGCCTGGTGGCGCGCGCGATTCTGGAGCGTGACGATCATGACCTCGAACTGGTTGCGATCAACGATCTGGCCGATGCCAAGGCGAACGCATTGTTGTTCCAGTTCGATTCAACCCATGGCCGCTTCCCCGGCCAAGTCACCACTGACGGCAAGAGCATTACCGTCAACGGCAAGACCATCGCCGTCACCTCGGAGCGCAATCCGGGCGATTTGCCGCACGCTGCGATGGGTATCGATATCGTGCTTGAATGCACCGGCTTCTTCCAGTCACACGATGCCGCGAAGCCGCATCTTGATGCAGGAGCCAAGCGCGTCTTGATTTCAGCGCCAGCAGGCGGCGTTAGCGCAACCATCGTTTACGGGGTCAATCATCATATCCTGACTTCGGATGACGTCATCGTATCAAACGCAAGCTGCACTACTAACTGTCTGGCTCCCATGGCAAAAGTACTGCATGAAACCGTCGGTATCGAACGCGGTTTCATGACCACGATTCACAGCTACACCAACGATCAGCGCATGCTTGACCAGATGCACAGCGATATGCGGCGTGCCCGCGGCGGCGCGCAGAATATGATCCCGACCACCACCGGCGCCGCGCGCGCGGTTGGTCTGGTTCTGCCCGAACTGGCGGGGAAGCTCGACGGCAGCTCGGTTCGCGTGCCCACACCCAATGTGTCGCTGGTCGATCTGGTGTTCACGCCGGGCCGCGAAACTTCGAAAGAGGAGCTGAATGCCGCGCTTAAGGCTGCGTCCGAAGGTCCAATGAAGGGCGTGCTCGACTACACCGACCAACCGCTCGTCAGTAGCGATTTCAACCACTATCCGGCCAGTTCGACCATCGACAGCCTCGAAACGTCGGTGATGGAAGGCAAGCTGTGCCGCGTGGTTTCATGGTACGACAATGAATGGGGCTTCTCCAACCGCATGATCGACACTGCCGGGGTGATGGCGGGTCTCCTCTAAGGAAAATTCATGAGCAGTTTCAAAACTCTGGACGATCTCGGCGATATCGCTGGCAAGGTCGCGTTGGTCCGCGTCGATTTGAATCTGCCGATGAATGGCGGCTCGGTCACCGACACGACCCGCGTTCAAGCGTCTGCACCAACCATTCTGGAACTCGCTGATGCGGGCGCCAAAGTGCTGCTGCTCGCCCATTTCGGTCGCCCAAAGGGGGAGCGAAATTCGACCATGTCGGTCAGCATGACGCTCGACGCGGTCGAGGATGTGCTTGGCCGCGAAGTCATGTTCATTCCCGAAGTGCAAGGGCCTGTGGTCGAACAGTCGATCGGCATTCTGCGCAACGGCGATATCGGCCTGCTTGAAAACACGCGATTTTGGGCTGGCGAAGAAGCCAATGATCCCGAATTTGCCAAAGGCATCGCCGCCAATGGAGATTTCTACGTCAACGACGCTTTCTCCGCCGCGCACCGCGCGCATGCCAGCACCGAAGGCCTCGCGCACATACTGCCTGCCTATGCCGGCCGCGCGATGGAGAAAGAACTGAAGGCGCTCGAAGCTGCGTTGGAGAAACCCGAACAACCGGTTGCGGCTGTAGTTGGCGGGGCAAAAGTCTCATCCAAACTTGCCGTGCTCGAAAATCTGGTCGGCAAGGTCCAGCATCTGATTATCGGCGGCGGCATGGCCAATACATTCCTCGCCGCGCGCGGCGTCGATGTGGGCAAGTCACTTTGCGAACACGATCTGACCGATATCGCCAATACCATCATGGACAAGGCAGACCATGCGGGTTGCACGGTGCATTTGCCCTATGATGTCGTGGTGTCGAAGGAATTTGCAGCAAATCCGTCCAGTCTGCGTATCTGCAACGTGCACGAAGTGGCAGCTGACGAAATGATCCTCGACGTTGGTCCTCAGGCGGTCGAGTCGCTGGGCGACGTGCTTAAAACCTGCCGTACGCTGGTTTGGAACGGCCCGATGGGCGCATTTGAAACCGAACCATTTGATGAGGCGACGGTTGCGCTGGCACGGATGGCCGCTGCCCTGACGCAGGATGGTTCACTGGTATCTGTTGCTGGTGGCGGCGATACCGTCGCCGCGTTCAATCATGCAGGTGTTGCGGGTGATTTTACCTATATCTCGACAGCTGGCGGCGCCTTTCTTGAATGGATGGAAGGCAA
>JBATLU010000375.1:0-3662 GCA_049289475.1 Pontixanthobacter sp.
GCCTGACGTGTAGGAAAATGTCTGAGTGCAGCGCGGGAATTGGTCACTGCTCAACAACCTTGCGTCACCCCAACCGCTCCGCATGCCATTTCACATGGTCGGCCATAAAGCTGGAGATGAAGTAATAGGAATGGTCATACCCGTCCTGCATTCTGATCGTCGCGGGGATGCCGGCTTTTTTGCAGGCGAGGGCGAGCAGTCCGGTTTTTAGCTGGTCGTGGAGGAAATTGTCGGCGGTTCCCTGATCGACCAGCAATGCTGGCAGGGCTCCCCCGTTTTGGGCACCATCTTCGATCAGCGCGCAGGCATCATATTCGCGCCATCGGTCCCGATCTTGTCCCAGATAGCCGCCCAAGGCTTTCTCGCCCCACGGGCAGTTTAGCGGGCTGACAATCGGGGCAAAGGCGCTGACGCTCTTGAAGCGGTCGGGGTTTCTGAGTGCAATGGTCAGCGCGCCGTGGCCGCCCATGCTGTGGCCGGTGATGCCTTGACGCGTCATGTCGGCGGCGGGGAACTGCTCGGCGATCAGCGCCGGCAATTCACGCTCGATATAACTGCGCATGCGGAAATTCTTGGCCCACGGTTCCTGTGTGGCATCGACATAGAAGCCTGCGCCCTTGCCGAAATCATAGGCCTCGTCATCGGGTACATCGTCGCCGCGCGGGCTGGTGTCGGGCGCGATGAAGATTACGCCGTGCTGCGCGCAAGCCGCACGGTATTCGCCCTTCTCGGTGACATTGGCGTGTGTGCAGGTCAGCCCGCTGAGATACCACAGCACCGGCAGCTTAGCCCCCTGTGTGTGCGGCGGGACATAGACCGAGAAAGCCATTTCGGTGCCGGTTTCGGCGGAGGCGTGGGAGTAAACCCCTTGCACTCCGCCGAACGCTGTATTTTCGCTGATAGTTTCCATGCGGCGGATTATGGCATCCGCATCATGGTGCAGACTTTGTTGCCTGCCGGATCGCGCAGATAGGCGAGGTGCATTTTCATGCCGCCGCCTTCGCGGATGCCCGGCGGGTCTTCGATCGCAGTGCCGCCATTGGCGAGGCCGGCTGCGTGCCAAGCCTCAGCCATTTCGGGGCTGTCGACTGCAAAGCCGATGGTCCCGCCATTGGCGTGGCAGGCGGGATTGCCGTCAATCGGCTTGGTGACGATAAAGATGCTGCCATCCTTGATATACATCACCCGGCCCTTGGGATCGACTATTCCTTCGCGGCCGCCGAGGGCGATAAAGCAAGCGTCGTAGAATGTCTTCGCGGCGTCGATATCATCGGCGCCAACCATTACGTGGCTAAACATTGGATGTTTTCCTTGGAGTTGTAGAGATCAGGCGGGGCGGTGGATGCCGCAGATTTTGTGACCATCGGGATCGGTGAAATAGCACAGATGCATTACGCCCATGCTGCCGCTGCGCGGGCCTGGTGGGTCTTCGATGCTGGTGCCGCCATTGGCAATGGCGACTTCGTGCAGTTCGACCACTTGTTCGGGGGAATTGCACAGGAAGGCGATGGTGCTGCCGTTGGCCGGGGTCACCGGCTGGCCGTTGATCGGTTCGCTGACGCTGAAGGTGGAACCATCATGCATATAGAACAGCCGAGTCTGGCCTGTGTCGTTGACATGCTCCATCGGTGCACCCGCACCCAGCACGCCAAGCACAGCGTTGTAGAAGCTCTTCGACTTTTGAATGTCGCCAGAGCCGATCATAATATGGTTCAGCATTTCTCTCTCCTTATTCGTCATCCCAGCGGAAGCTGGGATCTGTTTCGATTTCGCGCGCCCTTGCGAGCGATCCCAACGTTCGCTCGGTTGACACTGGGCCTAATAAACCACCACGCTGCGGATGCTTTCGCCCGCGTGCATCAGGTCAAAACCCTTGTTGATTTCGTCCAGAGACAACTGGTGGGTGATCATCGGGTCGATCTGGATTTTGCCGTTCATATACCAGTCAATGATCTTGGGCACATCGGTCCGGCCCTTGGCTCCGCCAAAGGCAGTGCCGCGCCAGTTGCGGCCCGTCACAAGTTGGAACGGGCGTGTTTCGATAGTCTTGCCAGCCTCGGCTACGCCGATGATGATGCTGGTGCCCCATCCCTTGTGGCAGCATTCGAGCGCTTGGCGCATTACATCGGTGTTGCCAGTGCAGTCGAAGCTGTAATCCGCCCCGCCATCGAGCATATTAACGAGGGTCGCAACAACATCCCCGACATCTTTGGGATTGACGAAATCGGTCATGCCGAACTTGCGGCCCCATTCCTCGCGGTCAGGGTTGATATCGACCCCGACAATCCGGTTTGCGCCCGCCATCTTCGCGCCCTGCAGCACGTTGAGGCCAATCCCGCCGAGGCCGAACACCACGACGTTGTCGCCGACCTGCACCTTGGCAGTATTAAGAACCGCGCCAACACCCGTGGTCACGCCGCAGCCGACATAGCAGCTGGTGTGAAACGGCGCATCCTCGCGGATTTTCGCGACCGCAATTTCGGGCAGGACGGTGAAGTTGGAGAATGTCGAACAGCCCATGTAATGGAAGATCGTTTGCCCTTTGTAGCTGAAACGCGAAGTCCCGTCGGGCATCAGGCCCTTGCCCTGTGTCTCGCGGATCGCGCTGCACAGATTGGTCTTGCCGGACAGACACATTTTGCACTGGCGGCATTCAGGCGTGTAAAGCGGGATCACGTGGTCGCCCGGGACAACCGAGGTCACACCTGCGCCAACTTCGCGCACGATGCCCGCGCCTTCATGCCCGAGCACAGAGGGGAACAGCCCCTCGCTGTCGAGACCGTCGAGCGTGTAGGCGTCGGTGTGGCAAATGCCCGTGGCCATGATTTCCACCAGCACTTCGCCCGCTTTGGGGCCCTCCAGATCAAGCTCGACAATTTCGAGCGGCTGTTTGGCTTCAAAGGCAACGGCAGCACGGGTTTTCATGGGTAACGACTCTCCAATATATGTTCGGTTGCTTTTCGGGACTGGCGGCGGCTGCGTCAACCGCGAAGGTCACCCGACATGCACAGATTTGGCGACCATGCAGGCCATCACGCCTTCGTGGCCGTCTTCATGGCCGTGGCCGGACCATTTGACCCCGCCAAACGGCATGTCCACCGCGCTGACTCCGCCGGAATTGACCGCGACCATACCAGCCTCGATTTGGGCGATCAGCCGTTCTTGCCGCGCAGGGTCTGCGGACCAGGCGTAGGCTGCCAGGCCATATGGCAGGCGATTAGCTTCGGCGATCATTTCAGCCTCGCCTGCGTAGCGGTTGATAATCGCGACCGGGCCGAAGGGTTCTTCGTTCATAATCTCGGCGTCTACCGGCACTTCTGAGACCACTGTGGGAGCGTAGAAATATCCCTGATTGCCGATCCGTTCGCCGCCGGTCACCAATGTCCCGCCCTTCTCGACCGCGTCAGCGACCATGCGTTCGATCTGATCCGGGCCGCGATCATTGGCCATCGGGCCCATTTGGACGCCATCTTCCATACCATTGCCAACTTTTATGGCTTTGACCCGTTCGACAAAGCCGTCGCGGAATTTCTCGAAAATCGGTTCTTCGACTATGAAGCGCGTCGGGCTGACGCATACTTGACCGGCATTACGGAAGGCATTCGGTGCCATCACGTCGAGCGCTTTTTCAATGTCAGCGTCCTCGAATACCAGCACCGGAC
>JBATLU010000376.1:0-5359 GCA_049289475.1 Pontixanthobacter sp.
ATCCCACATCGCGCAAATGCTGGCAGCGCCTTTGATTAATTTACCATCCACCACCACGCCGCCATGGTCAAACAAATGCGCGGCCTGGTCGAATTTGCCCGCGTCGAACAATTCGGCGTAAAGATACAGCAAGTTCGGTATGGCAATCGCCGGATTTGATGCGGGGCTTGGCATTGTGTCAGAGGCGCTCGATAATCGTGACATTCGCCTGGCCGCCGCCTTCGCACATGGTCTGCAAACCATACCGACCGCCGGTATCCTCGAGCGCATGCAGCATTGTTGTCATGAGCCGTGCACCGGTCGCGCCCAGCGGATGCCCAAGCGCGATTCCGCCGCCGCGAATATTGACCTTGTCATGCGGGATGCCGAGTTCCTTCATCCACGCCATCGGGACGCTGGCGAAGGCTTCATTGCATTCAAACAGATCAATCTGACTCAGCGACATACCTGCCTTTTCAAGCGCGTATTTCGTCGCGGGAATGGGCGCTGTCAGCATCCATACCGGATCATCGGCGCGCACCGAAATGTGGTGGACCCGCGCGCGCGGCTTCAATCCATGATCCTTCACCGCCCGTTCCGACGCGATCAGGAGAGCCGCTGCACCATCGCAATTTTGGCTGGCGACACCTGCTGTAATCGTGCCCTCGCCGCCGACAGGATTGAGCTGCGCCAGTCCTTCGGGAGTCGTGGCGGGCCGGATCGTTTCATCAAACGCCAAACCCTCAAGCGCCGCGATCTCGCGGACAAATGCGCCGTCATCTGTCGCCTTCTGGGCGCGGGCATGACTGGCAGCGGCAAATTCTTCCATCGCCTCGCGGCTGATGCCCCATTTGTCAGCAATCATCTGCGCCGAAGTGATCTGGTTGAGCAGGCCGTCGCCGTACCGCTCGACCCAGCCCTTGGATGTGTTGAAAGGATTGTCGAAACCATAGGGCTGGCCCGCATACATCGCAGCTGAGATGGGGATGGCGTTCATGGCCTGACTGCCGCCAGCAACCACCAGATCCTGCGTGCCCGACATCACCCCTTGCGCGGCGAAATGCACCGCCTGCTGCGATGATCCGCACTGGCGATCAACAGTCGTTCCGGGAACATGTTGCGGCAAGCCCGCAACCAACCAGGCTGTGCGCCCGATATCGCCCGCTTGCGGGCCAATCGTGTCGCAACATCCCCACACCACATCGTCTACAGCGCCTGCGTCAATCCCCGTCCGGGCCAGCAATTCGCGCAGCGGATGCGCAGCCACAGCGGCCGGATGGAGCGCGGCAAGGCTACCCTTCTTGCGCCCCATGGGCGTACGCACAGCATCGATAATATAGGCTTCAGCCATGTCTTTTCCTCAAGCGAATGTGTGTTGCGGGCCAGTGATGTGCGTGCCGCCAATAATCGCGTCATCGACGCGCCTTTGGTGGAAGCCCTTTCCGCCCCACGCACCGGCCAGCGCCCATGTGCGCTTCATCCAGAAATGCAGGTCGACTTCGTAAGTATAGCCCATCGCGCCGTGTACCTGGATCGCACTTTCGGCGGAGAGATAGGCAGCGTCGGTCGCGGCCAATTTGGCGTGGCTGACATGAAGCGAGCGGCTGGCAATACCGTCATCCATCGCTTGCGCCGCACGCAGCAGCACAGGGCGGGCAAATTCGAGCGCAACGGCCACATCGGCGAGCTTGTGCTTGATTGCCTGAAAGCCGCCAATCGGCTGCCCGAATTGTTCGCGTATTTTCGCATATTCGATGGCCTGATCAAGCATCGCCTCGCCAGAGCCGATTAGTTGGGCGCTCGCCATCAACGCACCGAGATCTAGTAGGTGCGGATCATCGCTTGTGTCAGCAGGCAACGCAGTCAGATTGCGTAGCGGATCGATGCTATCGATTGCCTCGCCTTCTCCATCTGTTTGCCAGCCATTGATATTATGCGCAGGTGTTGTCTTGTCCTCTCCCGAAGCAATCGCCTCCAGTGCATCAACCTTGCCCTGTGCCATCAGCCATGGTGCGCGCACAAAGGCCGCTTCCACCAATGGTTCGGCCAGACAGACGCGCCCGCATTCGCGCGCGATCAGAACGGCGTCGAGCAATTTGAGGCCCAGCCCACCATGTTCTTCCGGAACGATCAGGCCGGTCAGTCCCATCTCGACCAAACTCTGCCAGATCGCCTGATCGCGGTTGCCCTGTGTATCCAGTTGCCTGAGCACTTCGGGGCCATGCGTACCGGACAGGAAATCACGGACGGCATCGGCCAATTCCAGACGGTCAGGTGCAATAAGAAATTCCATCAGCCTGCTCCCACCCGTGGTAGCCCAAGCAGCCGCTCGGATGTGATGTTGCGCTGCACTTCGTTGGAGCCCGCATAGATCGGACCGGACAGCGAGAATATATATCCTTCGAGCCAGGCATTCTGCGAACCATCTGCATGTTTGCGAAGCTCTGCAGCGGCGCCGAGCAGTTGCATGGCAGTGCGGTTCATGGCGCGGTCGAGTTCGGACCAGAATATCTTGTTCAGGCTCGCCTCTGCACCGATCGAGCCGCCCGCCATGATCTTCGCGGCGACCGAATAGGTGTTGTAGGCATAGGCCTGCGTATCCATCCACGCCTTGGTCACGGCTTCACGGGCAGACGGCGATGCGTCCGCCTCATGTTGGCGGAACAAATCGACCAGCCGCTTGGCCACAGCTTGGAAACGGCCAGGTGAACGCAGCATCAAACCGCGTTCGAACCCGGCAGTGGCCATCGCAACGTTCCAGCCTTTGCCTTCTTCATGCAACAAATTTTCAACCGGCACGCGCACGTCGTCGAAGAACAATTCGGCAAAACCCGGGTCGCCATGCAGCTGCCGGATCGGGCGGCGGGTTACCCCGGGCGTATCCAGATCGAACAGGATAAAGGACAGCCCCTTGTGACGGGAACTGCCTGCTTCGGTTCGGAACATTCCGAAGCCCCAATCGGCAAAGCTGGCGCGGCTTGACCAGGTTTTCTGGCCGTTGATCACATAGTGATCGCCGTCGCGCACAGCGGTCGCCTTGATCGCGGCCATATCGCTGCCGGCGCCCGGTTCGGACCATGCCTGCGCCCAAATGACCTCGCCTGCTGCCATCGGCGTAAGGAAGCGATTCTTTTGTTCCTCTGTCCCGAATTCCATGATCGTGGGACCGAGCAAAAAGATGCCGTTCTGGTTCACCCGCAATGGCGCACCTGCAGCCCAGTATTCTTCTTCGAAAATCAGCCATTCAATCAAATCAAGACCGCGGCCACCGACAGCTTCGGGCCAGGTGACCATACCCCAATTGCCAGAGGCGAGCTTACGCTCCCATTCGACATGCTGATGAAAACCCGCTTCGCATTCGAGTGTGACCAGCGGGTTCTCCGGAACATTTGCCGCTAGCCATGCACGGATTTCAGCGCGGAATGCATCTTGTTCGGGAGTAAAATTCAGATGCATCAGAACTTCGCCTTCTCACCTGATTCGACAAAAGCATCGCGCGATTTCTGGCTGTCTTCATGCATATACATTTCCAGTGTGAAGCCCTGTTCCCACCGGTAACCGGCATCGACATCGCGGGGTTCGAGGCCGTTCAGGGCCTCTTTCGCAATCACCAATGCCTTGCGCGACTTGCCGGCAATGATCGCACAAAATGCGCGGGCTTCTTTTTCCAGATCAGCGCGTGGGACCACTTTCTCGACTGCACCCAGACGGTAGGCTTCCTCTGCGGGAATGTTGCCACCGGTAAAGAACGCTGCGCGCACCTTATGCAGCGGCAACATCCGCGAAAGATGGCTGGCCCCGCCCATCGCGCCGCGATCTACTTCGGGGAGTGAGAAAAAGGCATCGTCAGCCGCAATTATCGTGTCCGATGCGCCGCAAATGCCAATCCCGCCGCCAATCACAAATTTGTGAACCGCAACCACAACCGGAACCTCTGCATCGCGGATCGCCTTGAAGGTAAGATAATTGCCACGATTAAGGATGGTGATCCGTTCCGGATGCGCCTGCATTTCCTTGATATCAACGCCGCCGCAAAACCCGCGACCTTCTGCGCGGATCAGCACGCAATTTACGTCCTCGCGCTTGGCAGCATCGGTGATGATGGCAGGGATCGAATTCCATGTCTCGCTGTCGAATGCATTGACTGGCGGAACATCAAATACAATTTCCGCGATGCGATCTTTTACGGTGCAGGTAATTGGCATTAGGCTGCTCCTCTGGCTGGTTGGGATGCGCCCGCCAGCGCCGCAATACGGGCCCGGGCATCGGCTTCAATCTGGGTGAGCAATTCTTCGCAGCTAGGCAGACTATCCAAGCGTCCGGCAACCAGACCGGCGGACATCAATCCCCCGGTCGCATCGCCATCGACCACGGCTTTTTGAAGCAGCACCGGCGCTGCCGCTGCCAGCATAGCCTCGGGAATGGATTTCCCGCCGCCTGCGGTCATCTGGCGTGCAGCTGAGATCATCTCACCCCAACTCGCACCGGTCTCGCGCTTCATCGCCATTCCTGCGAGCAAGCCGCGCCGCCATTTTGCTAGACCGCCGCCACGCATAATCTTGTCCATCATCGGGTTGCGAATCATCCGCTGCGGGATGCCGTCGATCTTGTCGGTTACGAAAATATCATCGGTTGCAGCGCTGGTGTATTTCGCTTTCACTGCCGCTGGAACCGGGCTGTCGCTGGTCATCATAAATCGCGATCCCATCGCGATGCCCGCCGCGCCATAGGCCAGGGCCGCCG
Organism: Pontixanthobacter sp.; assembly: GCA_049289475.1. GTDB lineage: Bacteria > Pseudomonadota > Alphaproteobacteria > Sphingomonadales > Sphingomonadaceae > Pontixanthobacter. Next base: position 4,723 of record JBATLU010000376.1, read on the forward strand.
CCAATCCGCGCCCGTCGGCAAAACCTCCTGCCGCTGCAACTGGCACATCGACCGCATCAAGGACTTGGGGAAGCAGCACAGTTGTCGCGACCGAGCCGGTATGACCGCCGCCCTCGCCGCCTTGGACCGTCACAGCTTGGCAGCCGAGCGCGACCATTTTCTGCGCATGTTTGACTGCGCCGACCGTCGGGATGCAAATAATCCCGGCCTCGCGGAAACGGGAAATCATCTCCGCATCCGGCCCGCGCCCGAAACTCACCGCACGCACCCGGTCGCTATTGGCGAGAATAATCTCGACGATGTCTTTGGCGCCAGGCTGGAAGCTGTGGAAATTGACGCCGAAATTATGCCGCGTCAGGCCCTTCAACTCATCAATCGCTTCCGCACATTCGGCGGGCTTCATGACCGCTGCGGCAAGGAAGCCAAAGGCTCCCGCATTGCTTGATGCTGCGACCAATTGCGGCGTAGCAATCCAGCCCATTGCGGTTTGGATCACCGGCAATCGGCAACCCAGCATCTCGGTTAAAGAGGTGGATAGGGGGTTTGACATGGGAAGCGCCGATCAGCCCTTCTTCGCTTCTTGGGCTTTGTTGCTCTCGGCCATTTTCTTTCCGTCGAATCCGGCGATGTAGTCACC
>JBATLU010000377.1:0-11245 GCA_049289475.1 Pontixanthobacter sp.
GACGTGTTCCATCGCTCTCTTTTCCAATTTTCCGAGCGTTTTCAATCGCATTATGTGGCGAAAGCGCGCTTGCGCCCTCTCTTGACATGGTAGGGGTCAGAGGTTCGATCCCTCTAGTGCCCACCACTCTCAAACCCCCATTTTCCGCCGTTTTCTTGCCAATCGTGAGCATCCGCCTCCGCTGGCGGTGTGGGATGTGTGCTTGTGGCGTGTCAATCGCCCCCTCCCCTACCTCTGACCCCACCTCGCGAATTGCGTCATATACGGCGCTCTCCTCAAGGTGCCCGTAGGTCTCGGCTACAACTTGAATTGATGCCCACTGTCCCGCCTCTTGCAGTCCCCGGAGAGATTTCCCGCTCGCAAGCCATCGTGCGGCGAACGCATGTCGCCCGAGCTTGTGGCTCGAATAGTATGTGATCCCCGCTTTCGCGCACACGCGCTCGATCGCTTGGTTGACGGACCACCTTGCGGCGTATCCAAAAACGAGATCGTCGGGGCCGAGCTTCTCCGCCTCGACGAGAGAGGAGATTGCTCGGCAGAGGACATCCGTCAGGGCGACGACGCGCGGCTTTCCCGTCTTGGTCGTCCTCAAGAGCGCCTTGCCGGTTTCGAGATTGCAGTCGCGGACCTTGAGGCGGCATCCCTCCGTCACGCGAGCGCCGGTCGTCGTCAGAAACAAGACGACGAGGGCGATCCGAAAATGAGCGGCGGCGAAAAACTCCGGGAACCAATCCGGCGGCGCCTCCTGGACGGACTTGCGCTCGACCTTGGGCGGCGTGAACCGGCGGACTGGCGCGTCATGCTCGACGCATCCCGCTCGGAGCGCCGCGTTCAACGGCGTGTAGAGTTCCCGCTTGATCGTGGCGGGCGCCTTGTGCCCGTAAACGTCGAGGGCGAACCTGGAGACGTCGTCCGCCCTGATGTCCTTGACCCGGAGCGGACCGAACCGCTCCAGGATCGGGCGCAAGAACCGCTTTTCGCCGCCCTTCTCCAGATAGACGAGGACGCAATCGGCAAACGTCAGCGAGTGCGCCGTCCCGAGGGTCTCGCGGTCGAGGACTTCCTTGCGGAGCCTGTCGCGAAATACCTTCGCCTCCTCTAGCCGAGAAGTGCCCGAGCTTTGTCTAACGAGGACGCCCCGCGAGCGGTCCGGGATTTTGAGCGTCCCGACGACGTGCCAGACGTCGGAGCCGGGGCGCCTGATGAGCTTGAGGTCTGACACGGCTTGGCCTCCAGGGTCTTGATATACTGAGCGAGATGGTCCTCGCTCAGGGTGATGATCTGCCCGCGACGGTAGCAGAGACCAAGTTCGCGGACCTCGCGCCTGAATTCGCGCTCGGAGACGCGGACCGGGAGAAGCTCCAGGCATTCGGCGACCGTGAGATATTTCGGCTTGTTGGTCATCTCATCCTCAACAATGGCAAGTCGCCTCGTGCAACTCCTCCTCCGTCCACCCCTCAAGCTCCGCCTCCTCAAGCAAGCCGTTGAGCCATGTCGCAAGAGCCTCGGGTGTGAGTTCGGGTTGTCCGTAAGACGTGAGCGGCCTTGAGAGCTTCGGTCCATCAAGTCCGGGATGCCGGATCGCGTCGAGCATCCTCTCGCGGAGCGTCGTCACTTTGGCGTCGAGCGAATTATATTTCTCGAACGCCTTCTCGTTGAGTGCCTGGACGATACTAACCCCCGCGCGCTTGTTCGCGTTCTCGCGGTCCCGCTTCCACTCCGCGTTTTCCCTGATCTCGCTTTCAGCGAGCAACCGCTCCGCCTCAAGCTCGGCGGCCTCGCGCGTCAGGAACGCACGCTCGTGGCTGATTGTTCCGGTGTAGGGGCTCCCGTCGTATGTGATGCGGACGAACGTCTCTCCGTCGTCGCGGTCCTTGCGCTCACTAATCGAGACGCTGGCGATCACGGTCTCGTCAATGGTTGTTGTCACCTCAATGCGCTTTGGCTTGAGCCAATCGTTCCACCCGCCATCGCACCTCGGGCAGTCGATTTCCTGTCGCATCCCGGACGGCGTCGAGATGATCCATTTTTTCTCGCCCCGGCAATCTGGACACTCGACCTCGACGCTCTTTGTCGTCACCCTCGGGACAAAGATCGTCGTTCCGATCGAGTAGGCATCATTCCGCGTTGTCATCCCTCGACCTCCCCTTTCGCATCGACGAGCGCGACGCCGTCGAGCCGCTCACTCATCGCCGCTGATGCAAGAACCTCCCGGCGGATGGCGTTCACCATCAACCATGTGAGTACGTTTATGTGCGCGCTCGCCTTTTGGAGGAGCTTCGGCGCCCTCTTGAGGAACGTCTCCGTCTCGCCGGAGACGGTCCCGTCGCCGTTGAGCATGACCCTCACCCCGTTCAACTCGATCGGGATCGGGAACATCGGTCCAGGCGCAAGCGTGTGAATGTTTCCGTTCGATTTCCCGCTCATGCCGCGACCTCCCCGCCGATGCGGTCGAGGAGCGTCTCCAGGACCCGGCAATTCTGAGGCGATAAGCCCGAGAGGAGCCGCTCATCCGCGCTTGCGATGATGAGGTCCGCCCGTTCGACCGCCTTGTTTCCCGCAGCGGTAACGAAAACGCAATTCGCTCGCGCGTCGTCCTTGGAGCGCTTGCGGTTAACGAGGCCGCGCTCGTCAAGCCTCGCCATGATGTCGGCGAGTGTTGAGCGGTCGATCCCCGTCTCCGTGACGGCGGCTCCCTGATGCGCTCCGGGGTTTCGGTTGAAGTACCGCAAAACGACAAGTTGACGGCTCGTCATGTTGAGATCGGAGAGCGCGCGGTCGTAGGCCGCCCGCATGCGCTGGATTGCGCGTGTCGCCTTGTTTTCGATCATGCTCATTTTGCCCCTCTGTGTGCGATGATGATTTTCGTCCCGAGCGGCTCATCCCCGCTCGCATTCCAAAGAGCATCGGCGAGCGCGAGAGGGTCATCGATCCCCCACCGCTGGAAAATGCCCCACTCGTTGCGAGAGCCCGCTCTTTCAACCTCCTCGTGATGATGTCGACAGAGCGGGACGCCTCGACGATCGGTCGAGCGCATCCCCGCGCCGCGCTCGCCCGTCATGTGCTTGAGGTGGTGAACCTCCCCCGCCGGGATGCGAAGGCATCCGCAGCAAGGGAGGCGCCGCACAAATGCGAGGTGATTCTCGCTCATGCCCTCGCGGCGATCTGCGGCGCTCTTTTTCGTGCGCCGCTCCCGGACCCGATGACCCTTGCTCGGTTTGAAATTGCCGAACACGCGCTCTCGCTCGATCTGAGACGCCATCACCGAACCTCGCCGAGGACGAGCCTCCGCACGAAAGCGCCGTCGACGCCCGTCGCGGTGATGTGAAGAACGCCGAAACCGCCCTCCGCCATCTTGAGAGCCCGTTGCAGAAACGGACAATCGGAGGCCCGCGCCTCGGCCCGCGCGAGATCGCGGACCTTTTGGCGCTCGGAGGCCGATCTCTCGGCGGCGCGGATCATCTTCTCCCGCTCGCGCTTGCGGCTGATTGCCATGCGCTCGGCGTCGCTCATGGTTGTATCGATCGCCATTGCCTCAATACCTCTTTCCGTTCGTTGCCGCGCGATTGGCGAGCTTGTGATCTGCGCGCTCGCGGTTGAAACGGTTCTTCTCGATGAGCGCCCCCGCCAGATCGAGGCCGAGAGCCTCGGCCGTGTCGAAAATGCGGATCAGGCAATCGGCGAACTCGACCTCGCGGCCGTCGCGGTGCGGGAGCTTGTCGTCCTTGAGCCCCTTGCGATCAGCCTCCAGGGCCTCGCTCAGTTCGGAGTGCATCAGGGCGACGACCTCGCCGAAGTTCCGCTTGATGTCCTGGCCGGTCTCCGGGTTCTTGTACCACCCGGCGTCCGATGCCGTTTTGTGCGCGAGCTTCATCGCGACTTTGATCCCGGCATAGGCCGCAATCTCGTCGACGCTCATTTTTGGCGGCGATTTTGCCGTTTCGATTGCTTCGGTTTCCGTCATGACTTCTTTTCCCCCTCTGGATTGGCAATGCTTCGGATCGTGAGTTCGCCGCCCTTGAATGCGTCGATGATGCGGATCAGGGCGACGAGGTCGGTACGCTTTTCGAGCGTCTCAAGCGTTCGGATTGCCCAAGACGCATTTTCGAGAATACTCTCGGCCGCATCTCCTGAGCGGCGGGCGATCGAGTGGATGTGCCGGACGGCTGCGGCTTGCGTGCCGAGGGATGGGGCGTCGCGTGACATCACATCGCCTCCCGCATCTCGTTGCAGCGAGGATCAAATTCGCGCGCATCGAACCGCTCTCCGGTGACTGCCGTTTCGGCGGCAACGTGGTGCTTGCTCATGTTCGCCTCATCTCGGCACGCTGCCGCGCCTCGTCGTTGTTTCGCTGCCAGTAGATGCGATCGGCGTTGTCAGCATCTATCTGGAGGTCGCGAGCGGCTCGGCGGGCGTCGATCATCGCATCGAGATATTCGGCATAGTCCTCGCTCGTCGCCGCCATCCGTTCGGCCATAGTCGCCCGCTGACCGGCGGCGATGAGATCGAGGACTATGCCCTCGAATTTCGATTTCTTTCCCTCCGCGAGCCGCTCTGCGATGTGGCGAGCCTCGCTCGCCCTGAGGGCGGCAACACGCCAGACCTCGCGGAGGTGATCGAGGCTTGTAACGTCAGGGTGGAACTCCTGAGCCTCGACCCGTCGAGAGGCCGCGATTGCTCGATCCGAGATTTTGCTCATCGGTTCGTCCCCATGCTCCAGGCGCTATCTCGCCGATGGAGCATGCGCTCGATGTATTCGAGAGCCTCCGCGACGCTCCCGTCTCGGAGCGCGTCGCGAACGGCCGTCAGGTTTTCGGAGATTTCGTCATATTGCATTCGATACTGTCGACGCGCCTTGCGTCCGTCGGCGGCGTTGTCCTTCTCGACTTTCTTGAGCATTGGAACCCCCTTATCGCCTCATCAACATCAAGACTTGTTGCATCCGAGGGTCGTCCTCGGACCAGATCGTTAGCCGCGTATCGTTGTTCCCCTCGAATAGCTGGAGGGCGACGCGCGCCTCCCCCCAAAGGGCGAGAAGGCTTTTCAGAAAGCGCCCGTCGCACTTGAAGGCGGCGCCGACTTGCATCGCCTCCGCGTCAATCTCCTCGTGGCCGTCGTGTTGCTTGTTCTTTTCCGTCTCGATCGCGATCGCTCCGTCGATCACGGAGACATCTATCGTGGGCGCCTTCACATCGAGGCCCGTATAGGCGAGCATCGCGCGATCAAGGGCTGGGACGAGGTCCTCGGCGGAGGCGACTGCGATCGGATCGCCGCGCTCCGGCATGAACCGGCGCCAATCGAAAAAGCGGCTATCGAGGAGGCTCGACGTTGCCGTTCCTGACGGCCCGTCGAACATGATGCGGCGCGCGTCGGCGATGATCGTCACGGGGTCGTCGCCCGTTGCGAGTGACTGGAGTTCGCCAGCCATCAAGGACGGGATCACGGTCACGTCCGGGAAATCGTCGCCCTCGGCCTCGATGTGAGCTGCGACGATTTGCTTTCCGTTCGAGGCGACCGCATAGAGCTTGCCGTCGATGAGCTTGAGAAAGAGTCCCTCCGCCATTGCGTAACCGCTTTTTGGCGGAGCGATCGAGCCGCGCGTGACGCCGATAAGCCAATTGAGGGAGGCGGGCGCAACAGAGATCGAGGCGCGCTCGGCTTCGTGGGGTTGCCTCGTCGACGGGAAGCCATCGAGCGGATGCGTTGACAGGTCATATCGAGCCCGACCGCATGCAAGCGTGCACCGATCGCCGCTCATACTGACAATGAGAGGCGCGTCTTTCTTGAGCCGCGACACGATCGATTGTAAAGCGATGCCAGGGATCGCGGCCTTGCCGGTCTCCTCGACATCCGCATCGACAAACCCCCAGCACTCGACATCGAGGTTCGTCCCCCGCACGCGCACTTTGCCGCCGTGCGCAATCATCTCGACATGCTGGAGGACCGGGATCGTCGTGCGAGCCGGGACGGATCGCTTGACGTGCCCGAGGAGCGCCGCAAGATCGCCAGCCTGAGCGGTGAATTTCATCGCGCGGCCCTCCTCATGCGCCCGCCGACGACGATCAACACAAAAGCCGGGATCAGGATCGGCCAAGAGAGGGCGATCGTTGCGAGAACCAAGGGGCGCACCTCTGAGTGCTCAGAGGTGGCGGCGGCTGAAAGCCATCCCCCGAAAATCCAAAGCCACGAGATCGCGATGATTGAGGCCGTCGTCATTCGGCGGCCTCCTGGACGGCCTTCGCCGACTTGTTGGCGGCAATCCATGCCTTGCGGCCCTGGCGGTCGAGCGTCTTGAGGTGCGCGATCATCTCTGCGACCTCGTCGAACGTGCGCGCGCGGTGAACGACCTCGGCGCGGCCGTTCGCATTCAGGCGGCGGTGTCCCGTCTCGATCGCGAGCCCCATCGCAGAGAGTTCCGAGCGGCGCTTGCGATATGTGCTCTCGGGGCGCTTGCCCATGTCCGCCTCGCATGCCGCGCGGAGTTCGAAGTCCGCGAGGCCGCCCTCGCCAGACTTTGAGAGGATGTGCCAAACGCGATAACGGAGGTCGCCGAGCGCATCGCGAAGAATGCTCGCGGCCTCGCGCGAGGTCTCCGTGTCGTCGGCGCGCGTCATGCGCGGCAACTCAACGAGGCTCAGGTTTTCGATCATGTCGGTTTGCCCCCTGGATTTCTTCGGCCCGCGTTGCGCGGCCTTGGGTTTGTCGTCCGCCCGATCCGGGCGGCGCTTCATGGGTTTGAAAAGTTCGATCAGGCTAACGGCCGCTGCGATGCCCCCGCTGACGCCAGACAAGACGAGGAGCGTCGCCGCGATGCTCTCGGCGGCGCTCCAGTTGCTCACAATTCGGCCTCCAGCATTCGATAGGCGCGGCCCCTCGCGTCCTCGGGGAGCCGCTCGACAACATCGGAATACATCTCGGCAATTTCGGCGCGGGCCTCGGGGTCGTTCCCCGCCGCGATAACGTCCTCCTCGATCCTGGAGAGGAGGCCCGAGACATCGACGATCGTGTCGCCGCTGCGGTGGTCCTCAATGGATGGAATGTCGGGCACATCTGGAACGTCGGGGAGGTCGGGAACGTCCGGCACGTCTGGAATTACGGACGCCGTTTTGACCGGTGTCACGTCGCGCATATTTGCGACGCGGACTTGATCCTCGGCCTCCTCGCGAACCTGAATGCCCTTGAGCACATCGGCGGCGCCGTCCTTTGCGGCAAAGCCGAGAGCGCGAGCCTTGAGCATGCGGTCGGGGTATCGGAACCAAGCCGCATCGTTCGGCTTCTCTTTGCCGCCATAGCCGCGTTTTGTCGGAGACTGATCCCAAAGCCCCGCGCGCTTCGCCTTTGTGACTGAGAACGAGCCGATGAACCCCTCCCCGTTCGGCCTTGTGATAGTGATCGTGCATGTCCAGTCGTCGGACATCGGCGACCCCGACCACTCCTCTTTGATCTTGAACCCGTGCGCGAGCAACATCCCCGGAACGGCCTCAGAGTGAGCGGTGATCCGGCCGTTAATCATGGCGAGCAACTGAACGGCTTGCATGGGCGGAATGCCGAGTTCCATCCCTTGCATAATGATCATTGTCCCGCGCGCGAGAACGGCCTCGGCCTCCTCATAGACCGCGTTATCGCCAAACCCGCTCACGCGCTGCGGCTTGAGCATTCCGGCGGTGAAAGCCATTTTCGAGAGGCGATAGGCGTCCTCGATGGATTGCGGATAGATCGGCCCGAGACTTGTTCCGACCTTCATCATCGCGAGAGCCTTGCTCATGCCGCGCGCTCCTCAATCCTCGTTGCCATGCCGGGAACGGCCTCGCCCGCCTTCATCGCTTGGCGTGCAATCTTCTCGATGAACTCGACGACCTCGGCGCGCTCGGCCGCCCATGCCACGACGGCGGGATAATCCTCGATGTCGTAAACGGTGAACTTGCGGAGCCCCATCTTGCGCCCGCGCTGGCCGCCCGCCTGGACCTTGACCGGAGTTGGAGGAGGCGGCGCGAACGGGAGTTCCGGCTCGGGCGATGTGAGGGCCGCGATCGGGTCCTCGCGCATTTGCTTTTCGCGTTCGGTCTCGATGCGCTTGCGTTCCGCCTCGGCGGCGGCGCGCTCGGCCTCATACTTTGCGCGGGCCTCCGCCTCTTTGCGGTTCTTCTCCGCAATCAGGAACGCATCAGAGGCGCGCTTGACTTGCTTCACGAGCGCGTCCGCGTCCTTGATCGGCGGATTATATTCGCCGTTGATGCTGTTCTGAGCGTCGAGGTGGGGGCGAACCTTTGTCGCCCGCTCTTTGTCGGCCTCGCCTTTCAGGCGCGCGAGTTCTGTCGCATAGTTCGCCGCCTGATCCGCCTTCTTTTGGGTGTCGATCTTTCCGACGCTCGCAAACCACGATTGACACGTCTCGATATAGTCCTTGAGGAGTTCGAGCGGACCAACGTCGCCCGAGTTGCTCCCGATCGTGGGGGCGTCTCCCGGCCAGGAGCCGGTCTCGAATGCGTGCTTCGCGTCAGCATTCGAGACCGGGTTCCCCGCGCACCATGTCCAAACATCGAGAGGCTCTTTGACTTCATTCGCAACGCGGGCGATCTGGCGGCCGTCCTTGTTGAGGAAGATCGCGACCGGGAGCCACTCCCCGCCGCGTCCCTTGCGCATCTTGTAGAAGCCGTTTTGAGGGTCTCCCTCGTTTATCTCGACGGGCTCCCCGGCAAGGGCTTTCCGCCACCATGTAAAAGCATCGCTCATTTCCGTCCGTCCTCTCCTGGTTCGTTGCCTCGGCGTTTCACTTGGACGCCCTCTCCGTCCCGTAAATGATGTTTTTGAGGGTCTCGTCGCTGTAATCCGGGAGGACCTCCAGGAGTCCTGCGTTTGCTGGACATCGAGGAGCGGCGAGCGCATCGCGTCGGCGGCGCGGATCGCGCGCTCGATTTCGTGCGCCTCGAACTCGGCGAGACCGGCGCCGACGCGATGCGCTCTGCCATGTCGGCGAGTTCGATCAGGCGCTCACGCAAAACTTGCGGGTCGTGAAATGGGTTCTTCATTGGAGAGCCTCCAGCGCCTCTAGTTCGGCGCGCTCGGTTTTGAGGAGGGAGATCAGTTGCGAGTGACGCGCCGCGTCGTAAGTCCAGTGATGGCGCTCCCCGCGCTGGCGTTCCGCGTTGCACGCGGCGGCGATGTGAAGGATCAGGGTCCGCCGGTCCTCGATGGCCTCTGAAACGAGGTCGGCGCGCGTCCCCCACCACGGGAGGATTGCGGCTTGCATGCCGTAACCGGCAGCGCGAGAGAGTTCAGCGGCTCGGCTAGACCGGACTGTTCGAGGTGCCAATCGTGCCACCCCGTCCACCAATTCCGACACTTGCCGATGTCCAGGAGCTTGCCCGCCTTCGCGGCCTGCCACCCCGACCAATATTCGAGGAGATCGTCCGTCGTCGCTTTTGTGAAATCCATCAGCCTTGCGCGTCACGTCCGACATTTGACCGCGTCCCTTGTTCGAGTTGTGGGGGCAATCAGGTTCGGCGGGGGTGGCCCCGAAATGGAGTTCCGCGCTCTCCAGCCACCCCCGCCGAGCGGCGCCGCGAACCCCCGCAACATCGGCGCCGATGCAAATCACGATACAAAATGGATCGTGTGCGCGCAATACAAATTGTATCGCGACACAAGAAAAGTTTGTCGCGGGCGCTTCTGGTATGCCATCAGGCGGGCGTTAATCCGTACTGATGCACATTGATTTTAGGGATTTTTTTGCGCCTCGCGCGCCTGGTCTAGGCTCAGAATGAGCGAATGTGTCGGACGAGGCGGCCGAGGATTTTCGCCCCCATCAGCGTTGAGATGGCTCCCTCATCGCACAAAGAGCGATCTTGATGCGCGCATCACGTCGGACATGATCCGGGAGACGCTCGTTCTCGGCGATCTCGAACAGCCAATCGACGATCGCGTCTCCGGTCTCGGTCCGCATCACTTCCCCCGCCTGATCGTGTTGAACTGACGAGCCGCCGCCGGGGTCACGGCGCGAGAGGCTTTCTTTCGCCCGCCCTTGGCCCATGAGCGGCCTTGAGAGGCGTCCCGAGGGATTGGCCCCTCGGCGACGAGACGGCCGTCCTTGCCCATCCTCACGCCCTTGACGGGCGTCCCGCGCTTTTTCATGCCACGGAGCCCCACAACAGCGATCGCGCGAGCGGCATGACCTGAACGGCGCGTGCCTCACACATGGGCTCGACGCTGATAATCCGATACGGCTTGCCGCCGCCGTTCACGCGGAGAAGCTCTCCGCCGTTGAAGCGGCAGAGCGGCGCCTGAACGGTCCCGCAACTCGGGTCGAATATGATCGCCTCGAAAAGCTCGATATTCATAGCCTCAAACTCCTCTCCTCAGAGCCGCGAACATCACGCCGAACGCGATCACGAGCGACACACCGGCCGCGATCGCAAAAACATCCGCTCCGCTCATGCCGCTCCCTTCTCCCGCTCACGACGAGAGCGGGCAATCTCCGCCCGGTCTTGATCCCAAACCCGAGCCCGCCGAGCGAGGGCCGAGATTGTCGCCGCGATCATTCCGAAACATTCAGTTTTGGCGAGCTTGGGCGACTTGCTCGTCCCGTGCGCGAGCCCGAACTCCTCGGGCGTCAAGACGCGATGCGCTCCGGGCGCCGGGACCTCGAAAACGAAATTGTCGATCACCGCCCTCTGAAGGTCGCACCATCCGACAACCATCGCCGCCCGGAAGGCGCCCGCCATTTGCTGACGCTCCGTCATCTCCAGGCGCGGGCGATAGCCGCCGCCACCAGTCGCCTCCTCATATCCGACGACCCGAGAGCCTCCGTGCAAGAACTCGTTCGCCTGACGGAGCCGAAGCGCCGCCCAGACGTGATCCGCCGGGAGCCGGGGCGCGAGCGCCTCAAGATGAGAAACCATCCGATGCGCTTTCGGCTGATCCCTTGCGACCTCGATCTCGACCGGCGGAACACCCGCTTGCCTCACGCGCTCGATCGTCGGCGCCGTGGGCCACGGCTCCGCATGCCTTGCCCTGGAGCGCATCAACCCGGAGAGCGTACGCAAGCCCTTTCGGACCGCCACGTCGTCGGGGTCCGTCACGTCGACCGCCACGCCGAGCTTGTCCAGCAATTCCACCTCCAGGCGCTTTCTCGCGCCCTGGCGGGCCGCCTCCAGGCGCCGCGCCTCTTTCTCGTCGTCCGTCATTGATGCCCCCTCGCCTTGGTTTTCTGGACGGCCGCGACCCCGCGCCGCGACCGTCCCCCTCG
>JBATLU010000378.1:0-6537 GCA_049289475.1 Pontixanthobacter sp.
GAAATCGAGAGCATCCGACACAAGGGGCTTCGGCGCTTTTTCGAAACGGGCAATGCAAAGGGCCTGGTTGGGGATGTGGCGAGGCTTCGCAAGATGCTGGCATTTATCAACGCTGCGGAAAGTCTCGATGACCTTTCGGCGCCGCCAAGTTTTGGTTTGCACGAATTGACGGGCGACCGGAAGGGAATCTGGTCAATGACCGCGACACGAAACTGGCGGATGACATTCACTGTGAATGTGGAAGGCGCGTTGGTCGATTTGGATTTGGAGGATTATCATGGCTCATAGGATGCACCCTTCGCTTACCGTCCATGTTGGTGATTGGCTTAAAACGGAGATCGTGGAGCCTGCCGGGGTGACTGTAACGGCGTTGGCAGAGCATTTTGGCGTCTCGCGGCAGGCGCTGAGCACCGTGCTCAACGGCAACGCCAACCTCTCGGCCGATATGGCGATCCGGTTTGAGAAGGCATTTGGGATCAGGGCGGACACGCTGCTGCGGATGCAAACTGCTTATGACCTGGCACGGGCCCGCGAGCATGAAGGCGACATCAGGGTTCAGAAGTTGGCGAAAGCGGCATGACCGCTGACATTGCGGTCGTTTGAGATTATTTGGTTTTGGGTTCATAAATTGAAAAAGCCGCCGTACGGTGGAGCAACCTTGCGTTCGATCCGACGATCTGGGCCGACCTTGACGAGGCGCTGATTGCGGGCACGGCGGTTGCCGAATGGGACCGGCTGACCAAGCATGTCGGCACGCCTGCCATCTCCAACGTGATCCCCGATGAAACCGCGATCATGTCGGCCAATGTGCAGGGCATCGCGCCGGGCTATTTCGGGCTTTACGGCGGCGTGGACCTGATCCGCGATGTTTATACGCAGGCGGAATCGGGCGCGCTGGTGATTACCGGACTGGTGACGGCGGACTTCACCGTTCCGCGCGGGATGCAGGTTCGCATCCTCACCGGCATTGGTGCACCGTAATGGACGCTCCCGTTTATTCGGGCGGGCTTGAACTGCGGGCGGCTGGTGACGGCACGCGCCGCCTGACAGGCAGCTTCCCCTATTGCAGCCCATCGCCAATGTCATGGCCGAGGAAGCCAGCACCAAGCTGGCCAGCCCGGTTGCCATTGACGTGGTGCGCCCTGCGCAGGCGTTCGATGCGGGCGGACGTGCCCGTGCGTTCGGCGCGATGGTGCAGGCACTGACACAGGCCAAAGAGGCGGGCCTTGATCCACAAGCGATCGAAGACAGCCTTTCATTCATAGACTGGGCAGACTGATGACAGAGACAGACAGCATCGCAAGGGTGGCATCGGGAAACCGCATCGACTTCCGGGGGGAATCAAATGAAGAGCATCACTGCGTTCGCAGCCTCCCTGCTTCTTGCGGGGTGCGTATCGATGGGCACGAACTACGATGCTGCGGCAGTCGATCTTCTACAGGTCGGCATGACTAAAGCGCAGGTGATCGGTCTGCTCGGACAGCCCAATCAGATCGTAACCAACTCCGATGGGAGCGAACGCCTTGTGTGGGTGCATTCGACCGGATCGATGTTCGCCGCCAATGCCCGGTCTGTAGGACTACCGTTCGGACCTGATGGTAGGCTGACCGACGTTCCTCGGCAGTCGCCCCAATAGGTCCGCTATGAAGCGCACCACATTGATCCTCGCTGTGCTATGCGCCGGGTGCAGCAGCGCCTCATCGCAGACAGCTGACGCAACCGCCCCCGGCTATACAGCCCGCGAACGTCAGCTTATCGAGATGTGCAACGCGATTGCCGTTGAGCGCGAGATTCTGGCCGCGAAATACAACGCTCTGATTGCTGTCCATAATCTCGATATGCGGCCTGAGCCGGTTACCGTGAAACGATGCACATAGGAGGCAAATCGGTTTCCAAGGCGGGAAAGGTTGCCTGAACCGTTTTCGTCCGCAACCATTGGCACTGAAAGCCGAAATGTGTTTCAAAAACGGTTGAAGGGTGCCTATGTTGCCGCGTGATTATCGAGGGGCGCTATCTGGATGAAATTCTTCGAAAGCTCTACTCTGAGCTTTTGAATAGCACTGACACCTTTGACGCTGGCAAGGGGAAGGGGCAAGACCTTCTTGGCCCAAAGATCGTTCTGAAAGACCCGCGCGCTAGGATTAGCGCTACTGATACCCGTGGGCGCCTTATCTCCGCTCTTGGCGAATTTTGCTGGTACATGAGCGGCAGTGCCGATTTAGAATTTATCCGTTTCTATATCCCGAACTATCCGCCAGAAGGCATAGTTGGTGCGATTGAGGATGCTTATGGGCCGCGCTTCATGGGAACTGGCGAATTTGGTCGCTCGTTTCAACAAATTGACCGCGTAATTGATCGACTTAAGCGTAAGCCTGACACCCGCCGTGCGGTCATTTCGGTTCTTGAATCCAGCGATCTTGAACCGGGGCGATCCGAAGCCCCTTGCACCACCGCATTACAATTCATTCGTCGGCGTGAGCACCTGCATCTGGTCGCAATGATGCGATCTAACGATGCCTATTGGGGATTTCCGCACGACGTCTTCTGTTTCACGATGATGCAGGAGGTTGTAGCGCGTGCACTTGGCATAAAAGTTGGAGAATATCACCACTTTGCCACGAGTCTGCATCTGTATGAGAAACATGTGAGCGGGGCCTGCGATTACCTTGATGAAGGTTTCCAGAATCCTACATTCGCCATGCCTAAGATGCCTACCGGCTGTCAGCTTGAAAATCTGTCTGCATTCCTCAATATCGAGAAGAAGATTCGAGAAGGCGTTATAACCAATGCATCGCAGATAAAACTTCCTGAATATTGGTTTGACCTATCTCTGGTAATTCTACGCTGCGCTGACATAAGATTCAAACGAGGAACGAGGGTGCTTGAAGAAAACTTCTCAAAAATTAATAGCAGCTTCTATAGAAACTTTTTTGTTAAGCGACCGATAGTTCTGAAAAAAACGCTGGGGAACGGGCTGATTCAGGACGAGCTGGATTTAGGTGATTTAAATGCAGGATAGAGTTAAAGATCAACAAAAGTCCGATGAGATTTCCGATTTGCTTGACGCCTTCCCCGGATTTCCACTCGTCGGGCTGACTAGCGCCATTCGCAAATCGGTGTTGATTGCTCAACTTATCGACAGCATTCGCCGGATCGAATATCTCCGCTTGACGTCAGCAAGGGCGAGATCGGTCAGTCTGTACGCCCCCTACTCAGGCAGCTTCCAGCCCTTTGGTGGTAGCGCCGCGTTGCATAAGGCGGGGCGGACTGATGACGCCTATTGGCTCGTTTACCTCGCAACCCACTTCGGAAAGCACAAAACTGATGGCTGGAACCTGACGGAGGATTTTTACGGGAGGTTCGGACAGGGCGGCGTTTGGGATTGGGCTACAGCCTGCCAAAATCCTCAGGCGATTGAACGCTGGCTGGCGGGCATCTATCCCCACCTTACGAGTGCAGGACGCTCCCGGCGCTTTGGCAATCACCGAAAATTCGAGACCTTAAAACCCGGCCCGAAGGGCACCGGCCATGCTGTCGCAACTTACATCGAATGGATTCTCACCTACGGATCTCATCAGGCGTTGATAGGCCACGTGCAAGGCTGCGTTGGCCAAAATCCGAAAGATGTTTTCGCTTATCTCTATAGGGAGCTTGATAAGGTCGCCAAACTCGGCCGTCTGGGAAAGTTTGACTTCCTTTGCAATCTCAGCAACTTATTGATCGCTCCGATTCTCCCGGACATTGCTTACATCGCTGGGTCGACCGGCCCCGTGGCCGGAGCGAGGTTGCTATTTGGCAATGCGAAAAACTTGAAGCAGTTGGAAAGTGCCTGCGCAGAATTAGCTGAGCATTTGGATGTTAGTCCGCAGGTGATCGAGGATGCACTTTGCAACTGGCAGAAGAGGCCAGAAAAATACGTCCATTTTCGAGGCTAGTTAGACCAGCAGAAACGCCGCTTTAGGTGCTGCATCTGGTTAAAACGAATGATGCCGTGGTGCTGAAGTTGCCCTACGATCAGTCCGGGTGCGACACCAACCTTCTTTGCGAACGCGATGATCGGAAACCGCGAGCTACCGAGTGAGAGCATCTCCTCATGGTGGTGCACCGGGACAATAACCTGTGATGCATACTTGTTCGCTTGGCGCTCACATGCGCTCTCGACAAGCTCAGTGTTCTCTAGGATCGGCATCTTATCATAATGTAGGAGCAAATGCGCGATTTCATGGAATAGTGAAAACCAGAACTGATCGTCGGAAAGATAGCGGAAGCTGAGTTGCATATGCGGTGTGTCGTCAGCCAAAATCCGCACCGCTCCGCTTGCAGCACATCCTCTCGGTGCTCTTACAATCGCAAATTTCACTCCGGCCTTAGCAAAGGCTTCTTTTAATTTCGGTAGAAAGAGGTCCGGGCTTTTGTACCATGTCAGGCGACGGAAATGAGGAAGCTGCTTTTCCAGCATCTCTGGTGACCAGTTCTCAACTACATCGTCTTGTGTTTCGATTTCTCCCTGCCGAAGCCAAGCTGTGGTAGCTACTTCGCATGAAGCGTATGCCGTCGAGCGGCGATAGGCAGCTTGGTGGAATGCGCTTTCATATCGACCCTGCCACTGTGCCAGCGACGAAACGCCGAAAAAGCCGAGACACTCAGCGATCTGGTCTTCTCGGCTCTGGGCTTTTTGAATCCATCCAAACTTGCGCATATCGCTGACCGGTAGCTTGTCGAGCAAGTCCGACAAGCTCGCAATCCTAACTTGCTCCGGCGGCGATATGCTTGCCCGATAATCGTGCTCTCTTGCGATCCAGAAACTTTCGGAAGCTCCAAGACTTCTGGAAAGTGCCCGTGCCACATCCACATCGATGGCTTGAATGCCATCTAGTATTTTCTGCGCCACCGTCGGGCTTCGCCCAATCTGGTTTGCAAACTGCTCGACCGACAATTCACGCTGCTCTAGGATGCTGACGATGGTGTGGCCGGGCGGGGATACCCAATCGGGCTTCTCCATCATTGCCTCATCTAACATCGTTGATCCCCATCACCTTAATACGCCCAACGGTTGACCAATCGTAAAGGGTGCCGCTGTCGCCAGCGCCATAGTTGGGAGCCATCACGATTGAAAGGATATCCGGAACGGTCAGCTTACACAGGTTTCCTTCGACGGTGACCTGGCCAACCAATAGCTCGAACACGTTGCGCGCCGCTTGAATGTCAGAGTGTCGCGCCTGCAAGCAAACCGCAGCTTCTGCTCCCAAATGCTGGATGGCAAGGGACGACTGAAAGCAAATTTCTTGAAGGAGTTGCGACTGGTATGAGATCAGCAAACACCCCCCCGCTTCATCGCCGTCTGGTTAGTATGATCCACCTTAACGGTCGGTCAAGGTGTTTGGTGCTCCTGTCGATCGAACGTGTCTCGATATTACCTGAATCACTTCTAGCTGTTTTTGATGGCCTTCACCCGCGCCAGACCCCGCAAGGCAAATTTCCTCAACGCCTTCACTTGTTGCTTTATCGCCTTACTTTGAAGCTCATCCGATGAACGATCGGCATAGGCCAAGAAATTACGTAATCCAACATGGGTCAATCGACCGCGCAATTTGCTCGTGTATATTTTATCGTTTTGTCCTGACTTAGCGAGCCGTTCCGCTTTTCGTTCAGAGCGGCGAATAGCCCGCCTAGTTGATCGCCACTGCCGCGACAGCGAGCCAGGGCGGATCAGCGCCGGTCCAAGTCCAAGCTGGTATCCGAGATACTGGAAGTTGTCCCGCTCATCGCCCGTGAAGCGCAGGCGGACGGTTTTGTCCTCGTGCAACTCCAAGGCTACGCTGGTGAGCGCATCCGCCACGGCAGCGGCAAGCTGATCGGCGTGTTCAGGTTGGCAGATAATGAGGATGTCATCGGAATAGCGTTGGTACAGTGCACCAAGCTGGTCAGCTAGCGCCTTCATCGCCATGTCGAAATCGACCAGATATAGGTTGGACAGGCTGGCGCTAATCGGCGTGCCTTGTGGAACGCCATAGGTGTTGGGATTTGGCCGCATGACAATGCCTGCCTCCTTCAACTCCTTGACCGTCGCCAATGGGCGATCCGCACCGCGTTGCTTCAACCGTTGGCCGAAAACGGGATGGGCCTTCAAATCGGACTTGCAAACGTGGTTGTAGCGAGTGACGGCGCGCAACACGCGGTGCCAGTCATCGGGAAGTTCATCGACGCCTAGCAGCCATTTGAGCCGCTGCTTGAGGCGCTTGTGGTCGATGTTGTCGAAAAAACCGGTCACGTCGAAACACATGGCTTCGACTGACTGATGTTCCCGCACATAGACCTGTGCGGTTGCGGCGAAATGGTAGTTGGATTGGCCAAGCGAACGATAGGCGATCACGGCCGCGCCTAACCCATTCGCGGCATACCAAGCATCCAGCTTGCCGGTCAGCTCGTGCGAGTATTTGGCCAGAATGCAGGCATCACGGTGCGAAGCGTGCATGATGTCGCGCGGCTTTATCTTTAATTCCATCACGCCTTGATCGTTCAGGCGGTAGCGGGGCG
>JBATLU010000379.1:0-4572 GCA_049289475.1 Pontixanthobacter sp.
CGCATGGATATCGCTCGAAACCAACCGCGAGACCTTCCGGCACGAATTACGGGTGCGCTATTGGCCGGGTGGCGAGGAAGGCATTTTGCTCGGCTGCGGCCATCCGCATGGCGCGTGGGCGGAATGGTTCTAACTTAGGAAATCTTCCAAAGCTGCGTTGAAGGCGTCAGGTGACTCCCAAGTGACGAAATGCCCGCAATCGGGCACTTTCACAAGCGTCAGATCGTCCACCAGATCGCTCAGCCCGTCGAGATTGGCCTCAGGCAAGGCAATATCATTCAATCCCCACACCACTAAAGTGGGGATGGTGATGTTGGGCAAGGCCGGCGGGTTGAAACCGGTTGGCAATACATAGGGCGCATCCATAGCCGGAACATCGGCCAATCCTGCACGGTACCAATTGAGCATCGCAATCGCGGTGTCGGGGTTCGACCAATCCTTGAGCAACTGGTCGCGTTCTTCTGGCTCCATCGTGCCAGAGCCTTTGAAATCGAGCGCTTTGATCAACAGCGGTAACAGCCCATGCTCGCGGACCATCGCGTCATTTTCGCGGTCGCGGAATGCACGGACATATTGGCTAGCCGCGCGTTGATCCGCATTGAGATAAAGAAGTTTGGAGAAAATCAACGGATGCGGCGCGTTGGCGATAACCAGCCGCTCTATCCGGCCTGCCAGAACACCGGTGAGGGCCATCGCTCATGCAACAACGCCGCCAAGATCATGGCCCACTAAGGTAAATTTGTCGACGCCGAGTGCATCGATCATCTGTCCAATATCATCCATCAATTTGTCGATCGTATATTCTTCCGCCGCCTGCGGGTTGGACGATCCGCGATAGCCACGCTGATCGGGCGCGATGCAGCGGTAGCGGGCGGAAAGATGTGCGATCTGGTGTCGCCAGGTGCGGTGGCTTTCAGGAAAACCGTGGAGGAACACCAGCACTTCGCCGTCACGCGGGCCAATGTCGAGCACGTCCAACTGGATCCCGTTGGGCAGTACAACCCGGGTTAGAATCTCCGCCATAT
The DNA here is from genome assembly GCA_049289475.1 of Pontixanthobacter sp. Classification (GTDB taxonomy): domain Bacteria; phylum Pseudomonadota; class Alphaproteobacteria; order Sphingomonadales; family Sphingomonadaceae; genus Pontixanthobacter. The sequence goes on from JBATLU010000379.1 coordinate 1,026, forward strand.
CAACCATCTGCTTCCATCTTCTCGATATATCCTCCGGCGACCAATGCTGCGACCTGATCGAACAATTGATCGGGCGTGCGGCGCATTTCACCCATCGCCAGTTCCATGCCTTCAGCGACGATAATCTCGCGCTGACCGGCGGCAATCGCATCGACCATCGTCTTTGCTGCGTCGGCCGGCTGGATGCCGTTGTCGATAGCTTTGTCGCTCTTGCCGCGCTGGCTGCCATCTGCGGTCAGCGCATTGCGCGAGACATTGGTGGCGATCGAGCCGGGAGCGATAACGTGAACATTCAACCCGTGAACCGACATTTCCGCCCGCAGCGCATCGGCATATCCAATCAACCCGAATTTTGCCGCGCAATAGGCGGTGCGCATCGGCACGCCGACTTTACCTGCGACCGAGGAAATGAACACCAGCGCACCCGATTTGCGCTCTGCCATATGTGGCAACAACGCCTGCGTGATCGCGATTTGCGCGGTCAGATCAATATCGATGATCTCACGGTAAACCTTCATATCGGTTTTGAGCGCCTGACTGCGCTGCGACACACCCGCATTGGCGACGAAACAATCAACGCCGCCTTTCCAAGCGATGGCTTTGCCCACCGCTGCCAGCATCGCCGCATCATCGCGAACATCGAAGGGGAGGATTAGCGTTTCGGTGTTGAGTTTGCCCGCGACCTCAGTCAGCCGCGTTTCATCGCGCCCCGACAAGATGATTTTGGCACCGCGGCTGGTCCACTCGCTCGCAAGCGCCGCGCCGATGCCCGACGATGCGCCGGTAATCCAGACTATCTCTCCGCTCATGCAATCCTCTTGTCTTCTTTGTGCGCTCTCTGCAGGAGCGCCATGTTTTCACCACAGGACAACTATCGAGGCAACTGGCATTAGGCAATTGGGCCTATTTTGCCGGAACCAGCGCCTTGATTGCCAAAGCATGGACGCGCTGGCCGGGAATGTCGCCCAATGCCTGATTGATCATCCGCTGCCGGTTGAGCCGCGAAACACCGTCAAAGGCAGTGCTTTCAATGATGATAGTGAAATGCGATTCGCCGCTGCCATCGTCACCCGAATGGCCCGAATGCTTACCGCTGTCGTTAATGATTTCGAGCCGTATCGGCGCGAATGCCGTGCGCAGCAGGCTTTCCATTTCGGCGGCGACACCGTGATTGGCAGTCATTGTGGCAAACTCCTATTTGCAATTTCCGCGACCGACCCCATTGTTATAGGCCGATGCGCACGAAGAGTTTCCATGGGCGGTTTGAGACCGAGGGGCAAGAATGCCAGGCCCCCGGGTGCCGCGAAGCTGGTGAATTCCGCGCTCCCGGGCCGCGTGGTTCAGGTTTTGACGGGCCGGGCGATTATTTCTGGTTCTGTCTCGACCATGTGCGCGAATTCAACGCCGCTTATGACTGGTTCGCGGGGATGAGCGCCGATGAAATCCTCGACGCCCAATCGCCCGTCGCTGGTTGGCGGACAGAGAACCGCGTATTTTCCGGTACCGCTGGTATCGACGGAATGCCGCGCTGGTCCGATTTCTCCGATCCGCTTGATGCCATCAGCGGGCGCGCTGCCGCGATCAAGGCGCGTGCGGCAGGCGGTGCGCGCGAGACATATTCGCGTTTTACTTCGCGCGAACAGGAGGCGCTGAGTATTCTCGGGCTGCAAAATGACACCGATCGCGGAGCGCTGCGTCGCCGATATTCGGAACTGGTCCGGCGCTATCATCCCGATCGCAATGGCGGGGACCGTAGCCACGAAGCGCGGCTGGGCAGGGTGGTGGAGGCTTATCAATTGCTGCGCAAAAGCGCTGTCTTCAATTGACCTGCATCGCCCGCGTTCACCAATTGCCTTCAGCCATCCGGCGCTGGCGTTCGGCCTCGCGCGCGCTAGTGCTAGGGTTAGGTCCTTCGTCGGGATAGGGCGGAAGGCTGCCGCCCGGCGTATAGGTTGCGATCACCGTGCCCTTGGGCGTTACGCGGTGGCCAGTCATGGAAAGCATGTCGACCGGCGTCCCTTCGCCGAACAGTTTTTTGCCGGTTCCCAGTGTGATCGGATAAGTCATTGTAATCAGCGTATCGAGCAGGCCAGCCCTGAGCATTTCCGGATAGATCGTGCTTGAGCCCTGAATAATCAGCGGAGGCCCGTCGGTTGCCTTGAGAGCGGCGACTTGCTCGGTCCCCGATAGCCGGTAGCTGTTTTGCCATTCGAGCGGCCGCTCGCCGCGGGTCAGGACATATTTCTTGGCGCGGTTGAAGGCTTGGCCCATTGCTGCTTCTTCACCCTCTACATAAGGCCAGTGAGCGGCAAAAATATCGTAGGTTCGCCTTCCGAGCAGCAAATCATATTCGCCCGAGAAAAGCGAACCAAGCGTTTCCTCGATGCCTTCGTCCCACATTTTGAATACCCAGCCACCTTCAGTGAAACCTCCAGTGGGGTCTTCGGTCGGCCCGCCCGGGGCCTGAATCACCCCATCAAGCGAGATGAAGACCGAACCGATGATAGTGCGCGCCATACAGGCTTCCTTCTAACTTCAATGTTTCTGTGCCTGTTGGATCAAGTCCATATCAATGGCCTTGGCCTCGGCATATTTGGGGCGAGCCCTCAACCGTTCTGCATAGGCAGCGAAACTTGGCGTTTCGGGGATCGATCCAAATGCCAGACCCCAATCGATCTGACTGCCGACATAGACATCGGCCATCGTGAAGCGGCTACCGCAGACGAAATCATGCGCCTCAAAATGGCCACTGAAAACTTCCATCGTTTTTTCAAAACTGCCAAAGCCAACCATGCCGCCTTTGCCTTCGGGTACGTCCCAGCCCATTGAACGGGCGACCGCTTGTTCGACCGGGCCAGCAGCGAAAAACAGCCAACGATAATAGGCGGCGCGTTCGTGGGAGTCGGGCAGCAATCTTGCGTCCGGATGGGTTTCGGCTAGATAGTGGCAGATCGCAGCGGCCTCGCTTACGGCATGATCATGCCCGCCGTGGTGGTGGACGATGGTGGGCACTTTGCCCATCGGATTGGCGGCAGTAAATGCGTCGGGCTTTGCCTCCCAATCGACCAGAATTTGCGCGTAGTCCGCGCCTGCCTCATGCAGCGCCCAACGTGCAATCTGGCCACGGCTCATCGGGTTGGTAAAGAATGTATATTCGGCCATGGTCTCACTCCAGTGATTTGCAGTTAGGACTAATTCTGCCGGAATGCCCAGCGCAATGTTTTGCCAACAGATTGTGCTGCAAACTTGGCAGGCAGCGTTTCCAAACCCGGTTTGCGCAAATCGAGCATCTGCCGCGCATAATCGGGCAGGAGATCGACCGCCGCAGTGGTGAGTATTTTCTGCACCGCGAGCGGGGCGCCTTTCGGACGCTGATTGAGCACCAGACGCGCGACTTCACTGGCTTCTGCGCTTGGACGTAGTTGGCTACGAAAATGGCGCATCAGCGTTTCGGCTTCGCCGCGCGTTTCGGGTATCGGATCGGCGCCAAGTCTACGCGCAATGACGGCAAATTGGCGGTAATATTCATCCTGCTGCGCATAGGACG
>JBATLU010000380.1:0-10658 GCA_049289475.1 Pontixanthobacter sp.
TTGCTGTCTGCGATGCGGGGATGAACAGCAGGCAGCCGGTCATCATGATCAGCAAACCTGCCACCGCGCCGCGCATATAGCCAAGCCGTTTGACCAACTTCGCACCGGGAATTCCGATCACTGCATAGGCGAAGAAGAAACAGAACTGGACCAACATGGCCTGCGTATAATTGAGCGTAAACAGCTCTTTCAATTTGGGAATAATCACATCGTTGAGTGATGTGATTCCGCCAAAAATAAAAAACAATCCGAACACGAACCACTGCAAACCGGGTTCATTCACATGCGTGCCATCGTCCGAGACCGGATTTGAATCCGCACTTGATGCAATATCGGGTGCTAATGCCATTTGCTATTCCCTCCCAAGTCCGACCTTAAATCAGCCGGTACAATACTCTAAAACATTGGTGGCACTAGGCCTTCGAAATGAAACTACGCTATAATCCTAGAACGAGCACTGCGCCCCATCGGGCATATCCTGTCGTGCAATCTTCGCGATTGCGATCGTCATCGGTGCATCGCTGGTGATGGAAATTGAATTACCAAGATTTGGCGCACAATCTTCGGTTACAACCATTTCACGCCAGCCCTTTCCGGCGCTCAGCCGCAGCTGCGGGGTGATGTCGACCGGGGTGTCGCCAATTGTTAAAGTAACCTTGCCAGCGGGCTGCGCCTCCAGATTGTAGAGGATGCGGTAGTCACCTTCACCTCTGCCTTTCTGGGCAAGGGTTAGGGTCGAGCCCGGGCCAAAAATGACTTCGCGCGCGTCTTCTTGCCGTTGATAATCAAATCCGCGCGCAACGATGCCGCCTGCTTCGCCTTTCAGATTGACGAGATTTGCGCCATTTGCGCTTGCCGATATGCCTGAGGACAAACGGCCCAGATCATACCAGACAGCAGATTTGGCCTCGGTCAAATAGCCGCAATTTTCATCGAGTTTGGCAAGCGGGGCGGTATCTGCCAGCGAACGGCCAGCGCCAACCGCGAACAGCGCGCCTTTGGGGCCGTTCAAGGGTGCGCCACCGCAATTGGCTGGCCAACTGAATGACAGGCTGCCCGTCGCTTCTCGCTTTCCAAAGAGTACGTCTGCGACACCGGCGCCTTCGCTGCCCGGCAGCCAAGAGGCAACAAATGCGTCCGCAGCGTTGATTTCCCGGTTCATCCACAGAGGGCGACCGGAAAGGAACACTGCCACTGCAGGAATTCCTTCAGCATCGAATTTGCGCAGGAGCTCAAGACCTTCCTCATCGCCAAAGACTAGGGTCTTTTTGTCGCCGACAAACTCTGCGTAAGGTTCTTCGCCGAACACCACGATCGCGACGTCAGGTTTGGCGGTGTAGCTGCCTTCGGTTGACAATACGGCCGTGCCGCCAGCTTCCTTCGCCGCATCTTCCAATCCGGCCCAGATCGAGGTCGCGCCGGGGAAGTAATCATTGGTCAGCTCAAGCCCGCCTTGCCAAGTGAGCGTCCACCCGCCCGCAGCCTGCGCAACACTGTCCGCATGGCTTCCGGCGACCAGGATTGATGCGCCCTGCTTGATCGGGAGCACGCCGTTGTTTTTCAGAATGACTTGTGATTTCGCCACCGCTTCGCGCGCGATAGCGCGGTGTTCGGCAGAGCCGAGCATGTCATAGTTGCCCGCATTGGGCCGAGCCGATGGTTTGGCCGCATTGGGGCCAAGCAATCCGGCGTGGTATTTGACCCGCAGCACCCGTGTCACTGCTTCGTCAATGCGCGCCATCGGAATGGTGCCGTCCTGCACTTCGCGCACCAGATTGGCATGCAGCGCTTTCCAATCGTCGGGCACCATATAGATGTCGAGGCCGGCAAGGAGCGCTTGCGGGCAATCTGACACGGTGCAGCCTTCAATCTGGCCATGTGCATTCCAGTCTCCGACGACCAGGCCTTGAAAGCCGAGGTCACCGCGCAACACGCCGGTCAGCAGTTCCCTGTTGCCGTGCATCTTGACGCCGTTGATCGAGTTGAAACTCGCCATGATCGTCTCGACACCGGCAGAGATTGCCGCCGGATAGGGGACGACGTGAATTGACTTCAGCGAGTCGATGTCGCCGTTGACATCACCTTGGTCGACGCCCTGATCGGTTCCGCCATCGGCAAAGAAGTGCTTTGCGGTGGCAATAACGTGACCTTGGCCGAGATAATCGCCTTCTCCGCGCTTTCCTTGTAAGCCTTCAACAAGAGCTGCGCCAAGCTTGGCAACAATTTCGGGCTCTTCGGAATAGCTTTCGTACGTCCGGCCCCAGCGATCATCGCGGGCGACGGCGACTGTCGGCGAAAAGTTCCAGTCAATCCCGGTCACTTCGATTTCTGCGGCAGTGGCAGCGCCTATCCGCCGAACCAGATCGGCATCGCGTGTCGCGCCGAGCGCGATGTTGTGCGGGAAAATTGTCGCATTTTTGACATTGGTGTGGCCGTGAACCGCATCTGTGCCCCAAATGGTGGGAATTGCGGGTTCACCGTCAGGGAGCGGAGCGGTCGAGGCATCCCACATCTCGTCTGCCAGCTTGAGCCACTCGGACGCGGGCGCGAATTCGTCGCCATAAGGGCCGCCATTTCCGCCATTGAGATAGCTGCCAAAGCGGTAGCGGCGCATATCATCGGCGGTGAAGGAATTGATTTGCGGCTGGATCAGCTGGGCAATTTTACGCTCGAGCGACATCTTCGACAGGATTTGCGCCACCACCGCGTCGTCTGATGGAATTGCAGACGGAGCTGGGGTTTCCGCGTTTGCAACCGGAATTTGCGTCTGAAGTTCAGGGTTGTAACTGCATGCAGAAAGCGCAAGCGCACACGCCAAAGTGGAAAGTTTGACTTTCATTCGATCCTCTTAAAGTCGCTCTCTGTGAACGTTCTCAAATCCGTTCTACACCGCAGCCGGGCAAAAGCAAGCGCCTAGCGAAGTCTGACGAGGCCAATCAGCAGAAGACTGGCAAGACAAGCGAGGCCGGCCAGAAGAACGAACAGCCCTGAAAATCCGAACAACGGAACCAGTGCAATCGTGAGCCACGGAACAACCAGTGACGGGCCGGTATTGGTGAGATTGAATATCCCCAAATCGCGCCCACGACGCTCGGGCTTGGGCAGAACGCGCAAGGTTTGGCTGGTATGCAACGCTAGGAAAATTGCGCTCGCAAGACCGAAAATCACATATCCTGCAATCGCCGTTTCTAGGCTTGTCGAAAGTGCCATGGCCAGCAGTCCGAGACTTGCGAAAGCCGCGCTAATGGGAAGCGGGATTATCGGACGAGAAGTGCGATCTGCCCAGCGTCCGACGATCATTGCCACTGGAACAGAAGCAACAAGAATAGCGCTGAAAATCCGCGATACCGAACTATCGCTGATCCCGGCATCGATCGAGGTGAACCAGAAATAGAGAAAGGCGAAAAGCGCGGCTTCCGAAATCTGGATGAGCAAACGCGCGGCCCACATGCGGATGATGATGTGGCGCGAAATTGTGCTGACCTGTGCGTCCACCACAAACAATTCTGGGAATTTCCGCGGTGCACCAAACAGGATCACCGGAAGCACGAACAGGATGACGAGACCGGCGACGATTAACAGCCGTGCTTCTCCACTCGCCAACCCGGGGATGGTGACAAATGTTGCCGCAATCGCCCCCATCGCTGGTGAGAATGCGAGCAACCCGCCCAGCATGCCCTTCTGGTTGTCCGGCACACAATCCCCCGCCCAGGCGGCGAGCGGGGAGAGCATCATGTTGAGCGTCACTTGCCAAAATATGATCATGACGATCAGGGCCTCGACCGTTTCTGCTCGCGCCATCGCGGTCAACAATGCTGAAGAGCAAAGCAAGCCAGCGAGAACCCAATATTTTCGGTTGCCTGAAACATCGCTTAGCCAGCCGAACACAATATTGGAAACACTCGCTGTCAGCGCTCCGGCAAAAGTGACATAGGCCAGCCATGCGACATCATTGCTTCCTGAAATTGCCGCGACCCGCATCGGCAACAGAATGGTCAGGAACGGCACATAGGCAATCGCGCCGCCAGCCGCCGCCAGCGCATAAAGACTCAGGAAGCTGTAACTCTGACGCTTGGTTTCCACGCGCTAAACATCGCTTTCGGGCGGGGCAGCGGTAGACTCTCTTTCAATCAAATTGGCAGTGATAATCGTCGGGCCAGTGGGCAAATCCTCGCCCCTTTTTGCGGCGATGATCAATTCGACAGCGCGCGAAGTGGTGGCGGCCACCGGTTGGTCGATTGCCGTAATCGCAGGGCGCGCAAATCGTATCGCAGGCGTGTTGTCAAAGCTGATAAGAGACAGATCGCCAGGCACCGACAGGCCTCGCTGTCCGGCAATTTCTAACACTGCCAGGGCCATCTGATCGTTGCTGGCCAGAATGGCAGTCGGGCGCGGGTCTTGATCGAGCAGTCTGGATGCCGCCTCCAAACCCGAACCATAGGTAAAATCACCCGCCGCGCAGAGGCCTTGGGTCGCCAGTCCAGCTGCATCCATCGCAGCTTGCCATCCCTCGGTGCGCCAACCGCTGAGCAGATACTCCGCAGAACCGGAAATAAATCCGACCCGTTTATGGCCAAGGTCAATTAAGTGCCTCGTTGCCAAGGCTGCCGCGTCCCGGTCTCCCATAATGAGCGGAATTCCGCCGCCTTCGCCTTTGGATCCGATTTGAGCGAAGGGAATTTTATGTTTGGACAACAAGCCGGTAATCAGCGGATTGTCCGAATGCGGCGGGGTCAGGATTACCCCATCGGGCTGTAGCGCAGCGATCGCGGCCTTTAACTCGCGTTCGATGTGGTCATTATGCGTATCGACCAGTTCGAAAATCAATCGGTAGCCATATTCGGCGCATTTGAGCATTCCGCCGAGCAGCATCTGGTCGACCCAATCCGAGCCCTGACGTGCGTGCCAATCTTCAATCGTGCGTTCGCGGTCGTTCAAAGCCAAAATAAGATACGACCGCGACCCGCTCATCCGCTGGGCGGCGATTGAGGGGATATAGCCAAGCTTGTCGATTGAGGCCTGAACGCGCTCTTTCATCTTGGGCCGGACATTGGCCTCATTATTGATGACGCGGCTGACGGTTTGCAGGGAAACCCCTGCATCAGCCGCCACATGCTTGATCGTTACCGCCTGAAGCCGGCGCGCCATCCGATCTTTACCCCAATTCCAAAATACAGACGCTAGCGGTAGCGGCATTGGCGCCGCATTGCCAGACGCGCACCCCATCAACTTCCATCGTCTTGGGGAAATTGTGTTTAATAACGCCGCTTAGGCCAGGTTGGTCGGGCAATTCGCGATGGATTGCGCTCATCCATGTTCCTATTCGATCCATACAGAAAAAGGGTCTTTGCCGTGACAAAGACCCTCTCTCCATTTCCAAGTCTGACGATTTCTTAGAAGTCGAAACGCGCCAGGAAGGTGAAGCGACGGTCATTGCGGAAGGCAGAGCGCCTTATGCGAGTTCCGTCATAGTCAATGACCTGAGAGGTCTGGGTTACTTCATCGAGCAAGTTTACGCCCTGCACCCCGATTTTAACACCGTCCATAACTTGTACAAACAACGATGCGTCAAGCTGCCCGGTCGATTCGCCGTAAATTGGCGAGAACGGGAAGATTACGTCGCGCGGGGTCTGAAGGAACTCAGACCGCCAGTTGTACGCTGCGCGAGCCGAAACAGGACCTTTTTCGTAGAACAACACGGCATTGACGGTGTGCTTGGAAATTCCCGCGAGAGGTTGATTGCCAGCAAACGGACTTTGTTCAGAACCCAATTTGGAGTTGTTGAATGCTCCGCCATCGACGTAGGTATAGGTCAACTGCGAACCCAAACCGCTCAGCAAGCCGGGCAAGAAGTCATAGGCCTGCTGATAGGCAACCTCAACGCCCTTCAATGTGCCGCCGTCGCTGTTGACTGGGGTGTTGAAGAGAACATCGGTGTTCGCACCAGCGGGCGTATCAAACTGCCGTACGAATGCACCAGTGTTGATAATGTTTTTGATATCTTTGACAAAACCCGAAACGGTCAACGAACCAACATCAGCCCAGTACCATTCGAGCGAGAGGTCATAATTCCACGACTGTACTGGTCTTAGGAAGCGGTTGCCCGTGTTGATACCAATCAGCGGGCCAGTATCTAGGGTGCCACCAGAATTAAGATTATTGGTGTTGTCAAAAGCACCGCCGCCCGAGGCGAAGGCTGACAGATCAGGCCGCGAAATGCCTTTCGAAACCGCAGCGCGGATCAGCTTACCATCGCCAAAATCAAGTTTCGCATTGAAGCTGGGGAGCCAGTTTTCATAGCTTTCATTGAGTGGATCAGGAATCACTTCCCCGGTAAACAACGCTGCAAAATCTGCCTGGCGGCCCGGCGATAAGCGGCAATATCCTGGTACCGGAGTGATATTGTTATTCGCAATGAATGCGCAGGATCCCTGCACTTCGGCCAATTGTACGACACCGTCCCGATTGCCATTGCTGTCAAAGACTTGCGGCGAAGGCAGAGTGAATGACCCTTGGCTTCTCACCTTGGTTCGAATGTAACGCATGCCGAGATTACCATCGAGGGTAACACCCCCGAAATCAGCACCGAAATCAATCCGACCGTATGCCGCAAAAGTATCTTCCTGCACGTCCGAAATCTCACCTGGGCCCCATACGCCTCCAGGAACATTGTTGTTGCGCGCGGAAATCGGGAACCAGGCATTCGGAGTCGGTGCGAATGCCGTGATTGCGCCAGCCTGCTGGGTGATTGAGCCGCTCAAATAGTCGGCGACCAAATTGTCCCCGCCGAAGAAAAAGGCAGCGCCATCACCCATCGGAACCGGTGCATTGCCGCGCTGGAAGTTGTCGCCGAACGGATTGCGCGCTTGCGAGGAATTGGGGAAGTCGGTTGCATAGGCACCGCCGCCGCCACCAAAAGCGCCCCTTGGATAAATACAACCCTCTGGGTTTGTGGGGTCACCCGAAGACCAGCAGCCATTGCGGCCCGTCCAAGGCGCACCGAGGTTGCCCCAGTTGGAAAAGTTTGAATTGCGGGTTACACGGTTGCGATCGGACCAGCGGGCACCGAAACGAGCCTTCTTTATGAAGCCCTCGTCGCTAACGTCATATTCCGTATCAAACTTCATGCTGGTCAGCTTGCCTTCATTGGCAACCTGATTGTCGATCAGGAACCAGTAGAAGTTCTTCGACGGATCGGTGAAATAGCTACCCGGAGATGTTCCTGTGCCAGGCTGCAAGAACTGCACGATCGGCGTTTCACCACCATTGTCGATAAAGAGATCGGAATAGGTCTGCATCGCACCGATGAAACCATTTTCGGTCCGATCCGATGTAATGTGTTGAACTTCAAAATTGAAACGCAGACGGTCAGTCGGGGCGAGCTCGATATCGATCGAGTAGTCTTCGGTCTTGGCCTGATCTTCGCGCTGGAAACGCAGCAGTTCGGTGGGGATGCCGTCGCCTGCTTGTGTCAGCGTTCCGGAAACGAACTGGTTGCCTTGAAATGTCGGCGTGGTTCCCGCTGCGATTGTCGGGAACAAATTATCGTCATTGACCAAGGCGAGAGCCGAAAATTCATTCAGAGTGGCACTGGTTTTTGCGCGTAGATATTCCAACGTGACCCGGGCGCGCCCATCATTGCTTTCCCATTGACCGACCGCAGAAATCGCATCGCGATCCCGCGAGAGGTCGGTCGTGCGTACGCCTGCGCCCTTGGGTACGAGAACCGATCCAGCGGGCGGGAAGTTCGACGCATCAACCGTGCCGCCAGAGAATCCGCCCGAGCCAACTGGGCGCACGCGGAAACATGGGCCGTCGAGCGTATCAGCGCGGTAACATGGGTCGGTGATTTGCGAGGCATCGGTCCGTGTTGCCAGTGTCGATTGTGCATAGGCCAACTGGAGGCCGAACCGGCCGATGTTTGATTCGAATGTATTGGAAGCGAGGACTGAAAAGCCGGGTTCCCATTTATTGGCTAGGTCGCCGACGTTTGCTTCGATTGATCCGGCAATCTTAAGGCCATTGGTATCAAGGGGCTTGCGGGTAACCAAATTGACCGTGCCAGAGATGCCGCCTTCGATCATGTCTGCAGTGGTATTCTTGAACACTTCGACCCGGCCGAGAAGCTCGGGTGAGACATCGTTGAAGGACAATTCGCGTCCGCCATTGGCAGAGAAGATGTCGCGGCCGTTTAGTTCGGAGCGGACGTAATTGAGGCCGCGAATGATGACGCCTGAACCTTCGACCGAGAAACGATCGGGATCGTCACGCTGTGCAAAGCGGCTGATGTTTACACCAGGTACGCGCTGAAGCGCTTCTGCGACAGACCGGTCAGCCAATGCACCAATATCTTCAGCGGTAATGACATCGACGAAGGTGTTGGCGTCGCGCTTGATGTTCTGTGCGCTTTCTAGCGAAGCGCGGAAACCGCTGACGATGATGACATTTTCGTCTTCCGCATCGGCGGCGACTTCGGGTTCGCTGGCAGTGGTTGTGTCCTGAGCATGCGCGGTCGCGCCCATGGCAAAGGTCATTGCAATTGACGAAGCGGTGCCCAGCGCAATTTTGCGCAATGTCAGGTGCTCACGATTGATAAGGATGTCGCTTAGCAAGATTCTCTCCCATGTATAATGATGACGCAGTTGCCGCGCCTGTCATGTTTTGGAAACTAATCCCAATTGTGAGCGTTCACAAGTTTTAAAATGAACGTTCCCAACTGGGGCGTAGAATGCTAGGAAAACTGCGGTTTTTTAGGATTTACTGAGTTTTTTGCGGTTCCTGAACGGGTGGTGGTGGGTTTCGTTGTTGTAGATTTGCAACAAAGCTACGCTTGGTGGGGCCAAGGCAGTTGGTAATAAGCCTAAGCAATGCGACTCGGCTATAGAGTGTGACGAGAGAGGAAATCGGAAATGGCAATCGACCGGATCGTGATTGTTGGCGGCGGGACTGCAGGCTGGATGACAGCTGCCGCACTATCCCGGCTCAAGGCTGGTCATAAGGTTGAAATCACCGTGATCGAATCTGAGGAAATCGGCACGGTCGGTGTGGGTGAAGCGACAATTCCGCCATTTGTGGATTTTAACCGACTGCTCGAAATCGACGAGCGGGAAATGCTTGCTGCGGTGCAAGGCACATTCAAGCTCGGCATCCAGTTTTCCAATTGGGGTAAGCTAGGCGACAGCTACATTCATCCCTTTGGAAATTATGGTTATGAGATTGACGGCGTGTCGTTCCACCATGTCTGGCATTGCTATCGTGCAGCCGGCGATATGCGCCCAATCCAAGTGTTCAACCTCGAGACTATGGCCGCGCATTTCGGCAAATTCGCGCGTACCGAAGATTACCAGCGCGATGATCTGCCGCCGATGAATTACGCCTATCACATCGATGCGACGCGCTACGCCAAATTCCTTCGCGCCTACGCCGAAAAACGCGGTGTCGTGCGGCGAGAGGGGCGGGTGTCGGATGTCAATTTGAACGGCGAATCGGGTTTTGTAGACTCTGTGACGATGGATGATGGCGAAATCATCGCGGGCGATCTGTTTGTCGATTGCTCCGGCTTCCGCGGCCTGTTGATCGAACAGGCGCTCGAAACCGGATATGAAGAATGGACCAAATATCTGCCGTGCGACCGCGCGGTTGCGCTGCCGTGCAAGCGTGACGACGGCAGCCCGCCGCCGCCCTTCACCAAGGCCACTGCCCATTCGGCTGGCTGGCAATGGCAAGTTCCGCTGCAGCACCGTAACGGCAATGGCCATGTTTATTGCAGCGAATTTATGGAGGCGGACGAGGCACATGATATCCTCGTCAAGAATATGGCGGGTAAACCGCTGGCAGAGCCAAACTTCCTGCGTTTTGTGACCGGACGGCGCAAGAAATTCTGGAACAAGAATGTCGTGGCGATTGGTCTGGCGGCCGGTTTTATGGAACCGCTGGAATCCACTTCGATCCACCTCATCAATACAGGTATTAACAAGCTGATCTCGGTTCTGTCGCTCGACGGTGTCACAGATGCGCAGGAAAATGCCTTCAACCGCCTGACGGGCAAGGAATATGCGAGAATCCGCGATTTCCTGATCCTCCACTACAAGGCGACCACCCGCGACGATTCCGAATTCTGGAACTATTGCCGCACGATGGATGTGCCCGATAGCCTGACCGAGAAGATGGAGCTTTTCCGCCACAATGGCCAGATTTTCCGCGAGGATGATGAACTGTTTACCGAAACCAGCTGGGCTGCCGTGATGCTGGGGCAAGGCGTCTCTATGGGCGGCCACAATGCGATGGCGGATGCGCTCCGGGATTCTAGCCACAAGCAAGAGTTTGACGAAATCGAGAAATCGATCCGCTATCTGGTCGAACATATGCCGGGGCATGGCGATTATCTGCAAAAATATTGCCCTGCGCCGATGTAGCGTCTGCCCGGTCAGGGGTTGCTTTTGCGCCGCCTCCGCGCGATTGACCTAACCTTGGATCGAGGTGGGCCGATGACACGCACTATTGCACGCTACAGGGTTACGTCATTCGATGTGGCGGAGCGCGCAGGTGTGAGCCAGTCCACCGTCTCGCGGGCGCTTGCCGGATCCAGCGCGATCACAGAGCCGACCCGCGCCAAAGTGATGAAGGCTGCGGAAGAGCTAGGCTATGTGGTGGACGAA
>JBATLU010000381.1:0-2774 GCA_049289475.1 Pontixanthobacter sp.
ACATTGAGCAGCGCGGAGGACATACCGAAAGCGAGCATCATCCCGCCGCCGCCAAAATCGCCGACCATATTGATCGGCGGTGTTGGCTTGTCCCCCTTGCGGCCATAATGGGCGAGCGCACCGGCCAGTGCGATATAGTTGATGTCGTGACCCGCCGCGTGGGAATAGGGACCGGTCTGTCCCCAACCGGTCATCCGGCCATAAACCAGCTTGGGATTATCCTTCAGCAGTTCCTCCGGACCAAGGCCAAGGCGCTCCATCACACCGGGACGAAAGCCTTCGATAATGCCGTCGGCACTGGCACAAAGTTTGCGCGCCAACGCGACGCCTTCGGCGGTCTTCAGATTAATCGCGATGCTCTTGCGACCACGCGCCAGCACGTCCTTGGTGCTGAGCGGTGTCGAGCCGCCACGGCCACCCGAAGCCCGGTCGATCCGGATTACCTCCGCTCCATGATCGGCCAGCATCATACCGCAAAACGGCCCTGGTCCGATCCCGGCAAATTCGACGATGCGGATACCCTGAAGCGGTCCAGCCATGGCTTCTATTTACCCTTCCAGTTGGGTGCGCGCTTCTCCGCAAAGGCGAGCGAGCCTTCGCGTGCGTCTTCGGACATGAACACTTGCGGCAGTAATTTGGCCTGTTCCTCATAGCGTTTGTCGAGCGCCCAACCGCGCGATTCGACCATGATCTGCTTCGATACCTTGACCGCCAGCGGACCGTTTGCGGTAATCGCATTGGCCAGTTCAATCGCGGCATCGAGCGCAGCGCCATCGGTCACCCGGTTGACCAGGCCCAATTCATAAGCCCGCGCCGTATCGATGAAATCACCGGTCAGCGCCAATTCCATAGCGATTTTCGCCGGGATTAGGTCGGGCAGCTTCATCAGCCCGCCTGCCGCCGCAGCAAGTCCGCGTTTGGCTTCTGGAATGCCGAATTTGGCTTTGCTGTTCGCCACGATCAGATCGCAGGCAATCATCAATTCCATGCCGCCAGCAAGCGCGTAACCCTCGACCGCAGCGATTAGTGGTTTGACTGGACCTCTTTCCGTCAATCCGCCAAATCCACGTCCGGGCACCGAGGGGCTTTCCCCGCGCAGGAAGCCCTTGAGATCCATGCCAGAACAGAAAGTCCCGCCCGCACCGGTCAAAATACCGACGCGCAAATGATCCTCCGAATCGAGCCGATCAAGCGCGGCGGCAATGCCTTCGGACGCCGCCTTGGTCATTGCATTTTTGGCTTCGGGACGGTTGATCGTGATGATCAGGATTCCGCCATCTTCCTGCGTCAGGACTTCTTCGCTCATTCCTCTGGTTCCCATTTTTGATTGCAACTTATCTTGCTCCATTGCTGGCTAAGGTTTACGGCTACGTCAACTGCAAACACCAGATTCGAGAGGCAATACCATGACAGAAGCTTACATCATCGACGCGGTCCGCACCCCGCGCGGCATCGGCAAAGTCGGCAAAGGCTCGCTTGCAAATGAACATCCGCAGCACCTCGCGGCCACTGTTCTGAAGGCGCTGAAAGACCGTAACCATCTCGATACCAGCACGGTTGACGATGTGATCTGGTCAGTTTCGACTCAGGACGGCAAACAGGCAGGCGACCTCGGACGTATGGCTGCGCTTGATGCAGGTTATGACATAACCTCCAGCGGCACCACGCTCGACCGGTTCTGCGGCGGCGGCATCACCACGGTGAATTTCGCCGCTGCGCAAGTGATGAGCGGCATGGAAGATTGCGTTGTTGCAGGCGGCACCGAAATGATGAGCCTGACTTCGCAAATGAGCCAGGAAAAGATGGCTGCAGGCCTTAAGCCGCCGATGATGGGCAGCTATAACGAGCGCCTGCAAAAGGTGCATCCGCAGTCGCACCAGGGCATGTGCGGCGACGCGATTGCCAGCATGGAAGGCTATACGCGTGAGGAACTGGACGAAGTTGGCTACCGCAGCCAGCAACGGGCAGACGCCGCAATCAAGGCAGGCAAATTTTCCAAAAGCATCGTTCCGGTGGTGGCAGATGACGGCACTGTATTGCTCGATCATGACGAATATCCGCGTCCCGAAACGACGCGCGAAGGTTTGGCTGCGCTGAACCCAGCATTCACCAAAATCGCCGACATGCCGCTCGACGCAAATGGCACCACTTTCCGCGGACTAATCAACCAGAAATACCCCGGACTTGAAATCAAGAACTTCCACCATGCAGGCAACAGCTCGGGCGTGGTTGATGGTGCTGCGGGCATTCTGGTTACGTCCGAAACCTATGCCAAGAAACATGGCCTGAAACCGCGTGCACGCATCGTCGCCACCGCCAATATGGGCGATGATCCAACGCTGATGCTCAACGCACCGGTTCCGGCAGCGAAGAAGGTGCTGGCCAAGGCCGGCCTGACCACGGACGATATCGATCTGTGGGAAATCAACGAAGCTTTTGCCGTAGTCGCACACAAGTTCGTCACTGACCTCGGCATCAGCTGGGACAAGGTCAACGTCAATGGCGGCTCGATTGCCCTCGGCCACCCGATTGGCGCGACCGGCTCAATCCTGATTGGCACCGTGCTCGACGAGCTGGAACGCACCGGAGGGCGTTACGGCCTTGTCACCATGTGTGCCGCAGGCGGCATGGCACCGGCGATCATCATCGAGCGGGTTGAAGACTTCGTTTGATCGGACGCTTGTTCGAGAGAAATAGAACAGATTGGCGGGCAGGTAAGCCTACCACTTCGGCGTGCTGAATTCCCAAAGCGAAAACTACGGCCAGGTTAGCAG
>JBATLU010000382.1:0-8606 GCA_049289475.1 Pontixanthobacter sp.
GCTCAACACCAACTGATTCAGCCATAATTCAGGTTGTGATACCTAAATTATCGGCTGTTCATAAAAATTCGGATTGGAACCTCCGATTCGCCAACTCTCCCTCAAGGGCGAATGGCGGTTCCACCCAACTCGGAGCGGTCCCATGGCGTATTACGATACGGCATGAAGGCCCTTCGGGTCGCAACGGAAAGGCCGGTCACGCTCTTGGGTGTGGCCGGCCTTTCTTATTACGGAGCAAATTTGTCTGCCCAAGCTTCTCGGTGGGCGAAACGCGATTGAATTCGCGGCTTGACGCGCTCCGATGCCTCAAACAAATAGTGCGAATGCAATTTGAGAGCGCACGTAAATCCCAACTCGAGCAAGACGGTTTCACCCATTTGCCGGGTTTGATTGCACCGGCAATGTTGCAACGCCTGCGTGAATTGTTTGATCAAATTCTTGTCCCTGATCTGGATCCAAGCAAGGTCAAAATGGATCGTTCTGGCGGACCGGTAGTGACCAATATCAACGGTTTGTGTTACCGCGGAAATCTCGCGGTGCTGGAATTGCTGGCGCTGCCCGATGTCATGAATGTGGCGACCGCCATTTGCGGCGAGGACGTGTTTTTGCTGCAGGAATTCGCTGTCATCAAACACCGCGGTGATGGCAATCCCGTCTTGTGGCATCAGGACATGGTTCACCGCCGTAGCGCGCCGTGCTTTGCGATGGGCATTTATCTCGACGATGCCGAGCCCGGCCAAGGTGCGTTGCGGTTTGTACCGGGTAGCCATTTACGCGAAGAACCAATCGGCGAGTTGGCTTTGCTCCCGGCGGTCGAGCTTCCGGTCAAAGCCGGCGATGTGCTGATACACGATATGATGACAGCACATTCTTCCGAACCGATGGAGGGCAATGACATACGCAGGGTCATCTATCTCGAATTTCTTTCGACTGAGCTCGCTGTAGGAGAAGAAATCTATCCCAAAGAGATCATCGATAATCGCAAAAGATTGCTGCATGCCGCGCGCCGCTTTCGCCGCGAAATCAATCCCGGCGGTGCGTGCTTCAAACCACGCCAAAAGGACCCCGCGCCGCGCGACCGGAAACGCGATGTGATGCAAGTTCTGGCAGAGATATATTCGGTACCAACGCGTCCGCGTCCGGCCAATTATTGCTTCGAACGGATTCCTGCCAATTTGATCTAACGCGTGCAGCTCACTATCGAAAATCCTGCGCTAGAATTTGTTGTCTCTGGGGAACCCTTGCGGCGGCATCCGGCCAGCCGCACCACGCGCGACCTTCCATTGCCAGATTTCAGCCTCGGTACGGGTCCGGTCACCCTTCCCACCCATGGCCCAACTTAGCCCGTCTTCCAGTTTAAAGGTCGTCGCATCGGACAAGCCGCCATCGCGGTAGCGTTGCAACATCACGCCTTGTCCGCGTCCAAGCACCGGCAATTCCTCCAGGCTGAACACCACCAGTTTCCGATTGTCGCCCAAAACGGCAATATGATCATGCTCAGGAGCAATCTCGCGGATAACGTTGAATTTGGTGTCACCTTTCAAATTGACGACTTGCCGCCCCTTCTTGGTCTCGGCCAGCATTTCATCCATTTCCGCAGCAAAACCCTTGCCGTTGGATGCAGCCAGCAACAGCTGGCCCTTCGCGCGGTAAACGATCAAACCGATGATCTGCGCATCGGATTCGATGTCGAGTATATTGCGGATCGGTTCGCCGAACCCGCGTGCGCCCGGCAATTTATCGCCGCCGAGCGTGAAGAAGCGGCCATTATCCACCGCGATCAGCAGCTTGTCAGTCGTCTGCGCATGCAACGCGAAGGCAGGACCATCGCCCTCTTTATATTTGAAATCACCCATACCGTCCTCGGTCGCCAGCTCGACATGACCCTTGGCGCCCCGAATCCAGCCCTTTTGCGACAGGATGACCGTGATCGGTTCTTTCTCGATCATCGCATCCATGCTGAATTCGACCGTAGGTGCAGCTTCGGCAATCGTCGTCCGGCGGCGACCGAGGGCGGTATCTTCGGCATATTCCTTGCGCAGATTGGTCAGATCACGTTTCAACCGCGTACGTTGGCGCGCAGGCGAGTTGAGCAATTTCTCCAGCTCTTCACGCTCCTTCAGCAAATCATCGCGTTCACCGCGCAATTGCATTTCTTCCAGTTTGCGCAGGCTGCGCAGCCGCATGTTGAGGATCGCCTCTGCCTGCCGATCTGTCAGGCTGAATTCAGCCATCATCAGCACTTTGGGTTCGTCTTCGGTGCGGATAATCTCGATCACACGGTCAAGATTGAGGAAGGCGATGATATAGCCTTCAACCAATTCCAGCCGCGATGCGATCTTGTCCAGCCGGTGCTGCGCGCGGCGCTGGAGAATGTCGATCTGGCTCGCGGTCCAATGGCCGAGCAATTCCTTCAGCCCCATCACCATCGGTGTGCGGGTGGCATCGAGGACGTTCAGATTAAGCCCGAACCGCGTTTCCAGATCGGTCAGCTTATAAAGCGATGCCTTGAGTAATTCCGGATCGACATTGCGGTTCTTGGGCACCAGCACCAACCGGATTTTCTCGTCGCTTTCATCGCGCACATCTTCGAGGATCGGAAGTTTCTTGTCGGCAATCAGCTGCGCTATCTGCTCTATCAGCTTGCCCTTCTGCACCTGATAGGGAATTTCGCTGATGACGAGCTGATACTGACCGCCGCCGAGCCGTTCGATCCCCGCGTCACGGTCTTCCTGTTTGTCCGCTTCTGCAGCGTGGAACCGCCCGCGGATCCGGAAGGACCCGCGACCCGTCAGATAGGCATGCGAGATGACTTCGGGGCTATCGACGATCAAACCGCCGGTCGGCAGATCGGGGCCGTGGAACAATTCCATCAACCGGCCGTGCTCGACATGCGGGTTGTCGATCAATTCCAGCGTAGCGTCGATGATTTCCGCAACATTGTGGCTGGGTACGTTGGTCGCCATGCCCACGGCGATCCCGCTGGTGCCATTGGCCAGCAGATTGGGGAATAGGCCCGGCATCAGCTCGGGCTCTTCTTCCTCGCCATTATAGGTCGGGATGAAATCAACCGTGCCTTCGTCGAGGCCGGCCATCAGATGCATAGCGGTGCGGGTCAGGCGGGCTTCGGTGTAACGATAGGCAGCGGCATTATCACCGTCGATATTGCCGAAATTGCCCTGCCCCTCGACCAGCGGATAGCGCAGCGAGAAATCCTGCGCGAGGCGGACCATCGCATCATAGGCCGCGGTATCGCCATGGGGGTGATATTTACCGATCACCTCACCCACAACGCGCGCGCTCTTCTTGAACGTGTTGGTCGGGTCCAGCTTCAGTTGCCGCATGGTCCACAACAGGCGCCGGTGGACCGGCTTCAGCCCGTCGCGCAAATCGGGCAGCGAACGCGCGGTAATCGTTGACAGCGCATAGACCAGATACCGTTCCGACAAGGCGGCATCGAATGGCGCATCAACGATTGCGTCGAAGGGATCAGACTCGGGATTTTCGATATCGGTGGTGGACATGGCGTTCGCCTTATCACTGCCACGCCTCATAGGACAATGTGGAACCTTTTGCTGTCCCCGCCCGTTGGATAGATAACAGCAAATCAAGGAGTTATTTTATGATAAAGGTATTGATCCTCGCCACTAACGGGTTCGAACAAAGCGAATTGATGGAACCGATGAAGCGCCTCAACGACGCTGGAATCACAACCAGAATCGCCAGTATCGACAAGGAAGATATTACCGGTTGGAAAGACAAGAACTGGGGCGACAGCGTGAAGGTGAATCTGACGCTGGATGATGTTTCAGTGGGCGATTTCGACGCTCTCTTGCTTCCCGGCGGACAGATGAACCCCGATATTCTGCGAATGAACAGCAAGGCAATCGATATTGTCCGTCTCTTCCATTCGTCCGGAAAGCCGGTCGCGGCGATCTGCCACGCACCGTGGTTGCTGGCCGAAGCGGACATATTGAAAGGCAAAACGGTAACCGCATGGCCATCCATTCGCACCGATTTGGCCAATGCAGGCGCAAATGTGGTCGACCAAGAAGTGGCAGAAGATGGCAATTTGATCACGAGTCGCATGCCTGATGACATTCCGGCCTTCACTTCTGCCCTTATTGCGCAGCTGAAGAACGATGTCCAAAAAGCTGCCTAAACTTAATTTATTTCAATAATTTAGAAGGCCCTGCTGCAGAGATGCGGCGGGGCCTTTTGCATTTTGCGCTTGACGCATTCGCAAATAAAGGCACAATTGTGGCGAAAATATGGCAAAAAGGAGGCCACAATGAGGCAGAGGATTTCCAGATCATTAGTAGCAGTCGCAATGGTACCCTTGTTGGCGCTTGGTGCGTGTAGCGAACAGCAGGATTCGGTCGGTGAAAGCAGTGTCGATGCCGCCGCATCCTATGACGCCACAGCGGCGGAAGCAGAATCGGTCGCCGATGCCGTGAGCAAGGTAAGCGGCGACAATAACTCCCCCATTCCCGACCTTGCCGAGATGCAGATCAGCCTGCCCAAACTCGCCTATATCTATGATTTCTCGTGGCGTTTGCCCGGTGAGGATATTGGCAAGCTCCAGCGACGCCATGCAGATTTATGCGAGCAGCAAGGCCCAGCCAGTTGCCAGATTTTGGGCATGAACAAATCCGGCGAAGATGCCGATGAAGTGACCGGCGAGCTCCAACTGGCCGTCGCCACCCGCCATGCAAGGGCATTTGGCGCCTTGCTGGAAAAAGAAGCAACCGATTCCGGAGCAGACCAGATTTCGGCCAATATTGCGGCGGAAGATGTCTCCAAAGCGATGGTCGACACCGAGGCGCGCCTGCAAGCCCGCACCGCGCTGCGCGACCGGCTGCAAGAGGTGCTCCGCACGCGCAAGGGTAGCGTCGAGGAACTGGTCGAGGCCGAGCGCGGCGTTGCTCAAGTGAACGAGGAAATCGATCAGGCGCGTAGCTGGCTGACCGAAATGAAGGGCCGCGTCGCCTATAGCAGGGTCAACATCCACTATGATTCAGGCGCGCAAGTGACCAATGACTTCCTTGCCCCGATACAGGGTGTGGTCGGCTCGCTCGGCTCGATACTCGGTGTAATCTTCGCCGGCTTGTTGTTGATCGGGGCGATTGTTTTGCCGATTGGCGGTCTTGTCTGGGGTGGTAGAGCGATCAGCCGCCGCTTCGGGGCCAGCCGCAAGATTGTGACCGAAGGCTAACCCCTCCCCCTTCGCAGCCACCGGGCGGCCATCTTCCCACTCGCGGACGGCCGCCCGTTTTGATTCGCTACATCCGCGACATATCATGGCTGTCGCGCGGGACTTTGACCGTCAGGCCGTCCAGTGCTTCGGTGACTATTATCTGGCACGACAGGCGGCTGGTGCGTTCGACGGCATAGGCGAGGTCGAGCATGTCTTCCTCATCCTCGATAGCTTCGGGCAGGCGGTCAAACCAGTCGGGTTCGACAATGACGTGGCAGGTGGAGCAGGCCATCTGGCCTTCGCAGGTTCCCTCCAATGGCATTCCCGCCGCTTGGCCGACCGACAAGAGCGAAGCGCCCGCCTCGGCTTCGACCTCGGTAATATCACCTTCAGCGGATATGAAACGGACGCAAACCATTAGACCTCCTGTGCCGCAACCGCGGCGTTGATCTTCTTTGCGGCATCCTCAATTTGTTCAAGCGTCGTATAGCGCCCGAATCCGAGTCTTATCGAGCTTTTTGCGGCGGCTTCGTCAAGTCCAATCGCTCTGAGAACATGGCTCGGCCGGCCCGATCCACTGGCGCAGGCCGATCCGGCGGAGAAGCAAATGTCGCGGACATCGGACATCAGCCGCGCTGTATCGAGACCATCTTTGCGGATGTTGAGATTGCCATGCCAGCGGGCATCGGCGCTGCCGCTGAGCTCCCAACCGGAGAACAGTTCGCGCGCGCGGTTCCACAGCTGCTCGATGTGTTCGGCATCCTGTTCCATGCGTTCCTTCGCGAGTTGCGCAGCAGCGCCGAAGCCAGCGCACAACGCCGAACTGAGCGTACCCGAGCGGATGCCATATTCCTGACCGCCGCCGGTTTGCACTGCCTGCAATTCCACGCCGTCGCGCACCCACAAGGCACCAACACCCTTGGGGCCGTAGAGTTTATGCGCGCTGACTGCGATCATATCCGCGCCGGTAAGCTCGATCTTTCCATATGCCTGCACCGCATCGCACAGGAGAAGCGCATTGGCCTGCTTCGCACGGCGATGCCATTCGAGCGTGGGCTGGATAGTCCCGATCTCGTTATTGACCTGCATCACTGCGATCAGGCGCGTGTCTTGGGGCACATCCTGATCGGGATTGCAAAGACCATCGGCATCAACCGGCAGTTCATGCGCATTTCCTATCGCTTTGGCGGTGTCACCGACTGCCGAATGTTCGGTCGCGGAATAGGCAATAGCGCCCTTCCCTGCGGTTCCCCTTATGGCAAGATTGATTGCCTCGGTCGCGCCGCTGGTGAAAATCACCTTGCCGCCGGGCGGGAATAACGCCGCGACCTGATCGCGCGCAAATTCGACCGCCGCCGCCGCCGAGCGCCCCATTCTGTGCGAAGAATGCGGGTTACCGAAACCGACGCCATCGGGCCCGTCGAGCCAGCGCAACATCGCATCGCGCGCTTCGGGCGCGAGCGGGGTGGTGGCCTGGTAATCGAGATAGATCATTCCTGACATTTATGCTGTGCGTGCCATATCTATCCAGACTTCGCAAAAACGCTCAATCTCGGCGCGCTGGGTGTTCCATCCAAAGCTGACCCGTATGGTCCGCGCAGCGAGCTCTTTGTCGATCTGCAAAGCGTCAAGGACGTGGCTCGTTTTCATTGTTCCTGAAGAGCACGCGCTGCCTTGCGAAATTGCTATTCCTGCCATGTCAAAGCGCACCAACTGCGCGCTTGCCGACATCGCCGGCATCGCAATGGCGCGAATATAGGGGGATGGTATCGATAGGTCGTCTGACAGGAATTTACCGCCCAGCTTTTCACATTCTCCGGCGAAATCCATTATCGGCGCCAATCTTGCAGGATCGATATATGGGGCAGACCTTGCTTCCAGTGCCGCTACCATACCCAAAATAGCTGGAAGATTCTCGGTTCCGCGCCGATAGCCGCGCTCATGCCCGCCAACAGGAGAGAGCATGCCATACTGCTTCACCAGAAGAGCGCCTACGCCTACCGGGCCGCCGAATTTGTGCGCCGATATGATTGCCATGTCGCATTCTGGCAAAGGGAATTTCCCGGCGCTCTGCGCGCAATCCACCAGCAGCATTCCCCCTGCGTTTTGAACAATGGAGTTGACTAGCGGCATCGCCTGCGGAGCTGCGCCCGTTTCGGAGTTCAAGCTCTGCAAGGCAACGATTGGACGCTCCCGTTGGATCGCTTCCTTCAAATAATCCAAATCAAGCAGGCCATTGGCCTTTACCGGAAGCCGTTCTGCATCGGGTGCAGCATTCAGAATGGCGTCATGCTCAACTGCGCTAACCAGCCGCGCCCCGCCAATGGCGCGGTTCAAAGCCAACGAGGCTGCCTCGCTCGCGCCGCTGGTGAAGATCACTTCGCCATCCCAGCCGAGCGCCTTCTTTATCCTCTCGCGTGCATCTTCCAGTGCTTGCTTCGCCTTGCGTCCCTCGGCGTGCGGACTGCTGGGGTTGGCCCATATTCGGAACCCTTCCTGCATCGCAGCGAGTGCTTCGGGCCTGATCGGGCTGGTCGCGGCATGGTCGAGATAAATACGGTCGGAAATGAGTGTCCCTCGATATTCTTATCACAATTGCGAAAATCGCATTCTGCACTATATAGACACGGAAACACGGTGCGCTACCCGCGCATTCGATCCATCTGACAGGTTGATTTCATGCCATCCGTAATTTTTCCCGGCCCAGAAGGCCGTCTCGAAGGCCGTTATTCTCCCGCACCGCGTCCGCGCGCACCGGTGGCAATGATCCTGCATCCGCACCCACAGGGCGGCGGAACGATGAACGAGCGGATAACGCAGAAGCTCTACAAGACTTTCACCGATCGCGGTTTTGCCACTTTGCGTTTCAATTTTCGCGGTGTCGGGCGCAGTCAGGGCAGCTTTGACAACGGAATTGGCGAATTGAGCGATGCGGCAGCAGCGCTTGATTGGGTCCAGTCAATTCATCCTGAAGCGCAAACCACCTGGGTCGCAGGCGTTTCCTTCGGCGCGCTGATCGGCATGCAATTGCTGATGCGCCGCCCTGAAGTGCGCGGCTTCATCTCGATTGCGCCGCCCGCCAATATGTATGATTTCAGCTTCCTTGCTCCTTGCCCCGCCTCGGGAATCTTCATTCAGGGCACTGCGGACACTGTGGTCCAGCCGAACGCCGTGCAGAAGCTGGTCGACAAGCTGCGGACGCAAAAACACATTACGATCCATCACGAAGAAATTCCCCGCGCGAACCATTTCTTCGAGAACGAGCAAGAAGATTTGATGGCGTCGGTCGACAATTATCTCGACTTCCGTCTCGATCCGGCCTGCCCGATTAAATAGGCCCTGGCTGGCTCGCCAGCGGCATACATCAACCACCGGCGTTTCAATCAGTGGCAAACCGCCACTCGAAATC
>JBATLU010000383.1:0-4225 GCA_049289475.1 Pontixanthobacter sp.
TCTTACCACCGACAAAGATTGCGGAGGTGAAAGCCTGCGAACATACCGAAAGCGCGACTGCTGCGGGCAGGCATAACAGCATCGCTACTTCGACTGCATTGGCCTGAAGCCTTTGCGCTTCGCTGCGGTTGTCCGCCTGAATGTGCCGCGCCAGCATCGGCAGGATCGCGGTGCCTAGCGCGATGCCAAATATGCCCAGCGGCATCTGGTTGAGCCGGTCGGCCAGCTTGAGCAGGGTCAGCGAACCTTGCGGCAGCGAAGTGGCAAAGAATGTGTCGACCAGCTGGCTGATCTGGTAAATCCCCGCGCCGAATGTCGCGGGCAGGATCAGCATGCCGAGCCGTTTGATCTCGGGCGTGATCTTCGGCAGTCTTACTTTGAGCGAGACTCCAGCCTTGCGCGTCGCCCACCACATATAGACGAGCTGCGCCACCCCTGAAAAAGCCAGTGCAATCGCCTGCGCATAGGCAACCGAAATATCCCCGCCGCCGATATTCTCGCGCCAATAATAGCCCGCGACAATGCCGCAGATCAGCACAATATTGAGCAAGACCGGCACAAAAGCGCCCGGGGCAAAGCGCGAGCGCGCGTTGAGCACACCAGACAGCATCGCCACCAGGCTGACCAGCGCCAGATAAGGGAATGTTATGCGCGACAGATTGACCGCGAGTTCAAACTTGCCTGGCACGCTTTGGTATTCGCGCGCCAGCAACCAGACAATGCCCGGCATCACGAGCATACAGATCGCCGAAAAGCCGAGCAGCACCCAGACGAAGACCGCAAGCACATCATTGGCGAATTTCTCCGCCTCCGCCTCGCCGACATTACCCTCGCCCAGTTTGCGCGTGTACATCGGCACAAACGCCACCGAGAACGCGCCTTCGGCAAACAACCTCCGGAAAGTGTTGGGCAGGGTGAAGGCAAGTTGCCATGCATCGGCAGCAAGCCCAGCGCCGAGTATGCGCGCCACCAGCATATCGCGGGCAAAGCCGAACACCCGGCTGACCGCAGTCAGACCGCCGATAGTTCCGACGTTTTTGAGCAGGCTCATGCGTTAGCGCCCGCGAAGGCCATTTGCTTACGCTTCGCCGGCCGGAGCGCCGTCAGCGGCAGCGTCCTGCTCGGCCTTTTGCTGCAATTGCTGCACATAAAGGCCGTTGAAATCTATCGGGTCGAGCATCAGCGGCTGGAAGCCCGCATCGCGGGTCGCATCGGCAATGACGCGGCGCGCAAACGGGAACAGCAAGCGCGGACCTTCTGCATACATGAAGGCGTGCATCTGTTCGTCGGGCATGTTGCGCATGCCAATCAGGCCGCAATAGGCAAGTTCGACAATGTAGACCTTGCCTTGTTCTGCCGACGCGGTGGCGGTGATCTTCAATTCCACTTCGTGGATTTCTTCATTCACTGGCTTGGCCGCAATGTTGAACTGCAGATCAATCTGCGGAGCATCGGGATATTGGAAACTGGCAGGAGCATTCGGGTTTTCGACCGAGAGATCCTTGATATATTGTGAGAGTATGCCTGCAACCGGGCTGGTGTCGGCGCCGTTGGGTGCCGGGTTCATGTTGAGGTCGGTGAGAACGTCGCCTTCGTCGGCCATGATAGATGTGTCTTTCGTAAAATCTC
This sequence comes from Pontixanthobacter sp., assembly GCA_049289475.1. GTDB lineage: Bacteria > Pseudomonadota > Alphaproteobacteria > Sphingomonadales > Sphingomonadaceae > Pontixanthobacter. The sequence goes on from JBATLU010000383.1 coordinate 1,630, forward strand.
TGGAACATTGTGCCCGGAATGCCAAAACAGGCCGGGTTCGGCGGCGCGCCTAGCACCCTCGCGCGCAGGCCGCAACTTGAACGAGCGGGGGCAGGCCGCGCCATGCCCGAAATATGGCGAAGGGCGTTGTTCATTTGTATTCACACCCTATTTAGGGCACGAATGGTATCAGGATTTGCGCACGCTTGTCCGTGCCATCGCAAGAGCAGGTAAATTCCAGTGGTTTATGAAATTGTCATTCTCGCTATGATCGCCGCCTTTCTGGGCTTCCGGCTCTATTCGGTGCTTGGCCAACGGGCGGAGCATGAGGAAGAATCGATCCCGACGCGGCGCGAACCGGCGGCAACTGCACGCAAACCCGAACATGCCCCCCGCGAGGAACAAGTGCCGCAAAACGCACAGCAATTTCAGGAAATTCCGCATATCATCCCCGCTGTCGAGCGCGGTGTTCGTGAAATCGCGGCGGCAGATCGCCGGTTCGACGTCACCGACTTTCTTGAAGGTGCGAAAGCGGCCTATGCGATGGTGCTTGAGGCATTCTGGCAGGGCGACCGCGAGACTTTGCGCGAGCTATGCGATTCGGATGTGTATGAAAGCTTCGATGCTGCAATCACAGAACGTGAAAGTGCCGGTGAAAAACTCACCAACCGCCTGATCCGGATCGAGGAAGCGGTGATTGATCGTGCGTCGCTCGATGGAACAATGGCGCGGCTGGCCGTGCGTTTCGTCGCCGATATTGCGGCGGTCACTTACGATAAAGACGAAATGATGATTGCGGGGTCGCTTGATGATGCGATCGAGACACGCGACATCTGGACCTTCATGCGCGACGTGAATTCATCCGGACCGCAATGGCTGCTCGACGAAACCGACGAAGGCTGAGTCAGGCATGCGTGTGCTGCGGGGGCTGATCGCACTTGGCGGATTGGTGCTGCTCGCGGCCTGCGGCAGGTTAATTCCCGAAAGCACATTGCCCCCACCCAGCAATGGTTCGGAAATCTCCAGCGCGCGACTTGCGGGAGTTTCCGCCGGACCCTCGATCAGGGGGCTTGGTATGGGTAGGGCGGATGCCAGCGCGGCGCTGCGCTCTTTTACCGAAAGTTGCCCGTCGCTGCTTCGGCGTGATGATCAGACCGGTTTGACCAGCAAAGAGCAATGGAGCGCGGCATGCACCGCCGCCGCTTCATACAGCGCCGACCCGCGCAATTTCTTCGAAACCTATTTCGAAACGGCGCAGATCGGTTCCGGCGATGCCTTCGCCACCGGGTATTTCGAGCCCGAAATTCGCGGCTGCCGAACGCGCAGGCCCGGATGCGAGGTTCCCGTCTACGCCATGCCAGACGATCTGGTGCGCGGCTGGCCCGCAGACACGCCACAAAGCGAGCGGACGGGGCGCGCACCGCTTGGCCGCTATGATGCCAATGGCAATTTTGTAGCCTATTATGACCGTGCGGCGATCGAGGATGGCGCGCTCGAAGGGCGCGGACTCGCAATTGCATTTGCCGCCGATCCGGTTGAGATGTTCTTCCTTCAGATACAGGGTTCAGGCCGCTTGAAAATGGATGATGGCGGCGTGATGCGGATCGGTTACGCCGGGCAGAACGGCTATAGCTACACCGGCATCGGCGGGGTGATGCGCGAGCGCGGCCTGCTGGGTGAAGGTCCTGGAAAATATCCCGGCAGCATGCAGGGCATTATGCAATATATCCGTGAAAATCCAGTTGAAGGTAAGGCGTTGATGCGGCTCAACCAGAGCTGGATTTTCTTCACCGAACTGAAGGGTGACGGACCACTGGGCGCGCTCGGTATTCCGGTGCGGCGCGAAAGTTCGGTCGCGGTCGATCCGCGATTTGTACCCTATGGCGCGCCGGTATGGCTGGATCTTGACCGCGATGTGGCAGACGGGCTGTGGATTGCGCAGGATACCGGAGGCGCAATCAAGGGTGCGAACCGTTTTGATACATTTTGGGGCGCAGGCGATGACGCGCGCACAATTGCAGGCGGGATGAGCGGACGCGGAAAGGCATTTCTCCTTCTGCCAAAGGGCACCGTGAAACGCCTGAACGGCAAGTGAGCCAAAGCCGGTGAAGATTCCGCGCGGGCTGACTGTTGATGAAGAAGCTGCCTGGGCGCGGCTGGCCTCCTCTGTTCATCCGCTCGAAGGGCGCAAACACCCCGAAGTCATGCCAGTGCAGCAGGAAGCACCGGCCGCGCTGAAGAAACCGCTCAAGAAAGCCATATTTCCGGTCCCGACGCCCAAAACAGCGCCTCGGCCTGTACCCAAAATGGCGCGGCGGATCGGCCAGAACAATCTCGATTCGACATGGGACCGCAAGCTGAAGGCAGGCAGTATCGCGCCCGATTTCACCCTCGATTTGCACGATCATTTTCTCGATGCCGCACATGACCGCCTCGACAGCGGGATGCATCAGGCGCGCGCGATGGGTGCGCGGCTGGTGCTGGTAATTACCGGAAGGTCGCGTCCGGTCGAGGCGGCTGACCGTGCTTCAAACCGCGGGGTGATCCGCGCGAAATTGCTCGACTGGCTCGCCGCAGGTGATCACGGCGATGCAATTGCCGCCGTCCGCAAAGCGCA
>JBATLU010000384.1:0-7568 GCA_049289475.1 Pontixanthobacter sp.
CGTCTGACCAAGGAAGACGTGATCGCCGCCGCCAAAGCCAAGGGTGACACACCGGCTCCAGCTGTAACAGCTGAAGCGCCTGCGCCGGCTGCTGCCACCGCGGCAACCGGCGCGCGCAACACCGAGCGCGTCAAGATGACCCGCCTGCGCCAGACCATCGCCAAGCGGCTCAAGAGCGCGCAGGACAATGCCGCGCTGCTGACCACTTTCAACGATGTCGATATGACGGCGGTGATCGAAGCACGTAACAAATACAAAGATTTGTTTGCCAAAAAACACGGCATCCGGCTCGGCTTCATGTCCTTCTTCGCCAAAGCTTCGGTGCTGGCGCTGAAAGACGTGCCCTCGGTCAATGCCCAGATCGATGGTGATGAAATCCTCTATAATGATTTCGTCGATATTTCGGTCGCGGTCAGCGCGCCCAACGGCCTCGTGGTTCCGGTCGTGCGCGATTGCGACAAGAAGGGCTTTACTCAGATCGAGCAGGATATTGCCAATTACGGCAAGGCGGCCAAAGACGGTACACTGACGATGGACGATATGAAGGGCGGGACCTTCACCATTTCCAATGGCGGCGTGTTCGGCAGTCTGATGTCCACCCCGATCATCAACCCCCCGCAAAGCGCCGTCCTCGGCCTGCACCGGATAGAAGATCGCGTTATTGTGGTGAACGGCGAAATGGTGATCCGCCCGATGATGTATATCGCGCTGTCCTATGACCACCGTCTGATCGACGGACGCGAAGCGGTGACCGCACTGAAAATCATCAAGGAAGCAATCGAGGATCCAACCCGGTTGCTGATCGATCTGTGACACCATGCTGCCCGCTCACATCATCGAGCGTGAGGATCGCAAACGGCTCGATTTGATCCGCTATGCGATGGAACAGGTGGGCATCGACCGGCGCGCTTGGGCGGTTGCATACGATCAGACCGAGCTGAGCGGGAAAGATGATTGCGTTTGCTTGTTCAGGCAACAAGACCGCTGGATGGTGTATTACACCGAACGCGGCACTTGGAATGAATTGGGGAGCTTCCCCAATTGCTATGAGGCGAGCAGGTTTTTTTGGACGGTTTTGTGCAGCAGCACATCACCCTATGATTATCGCGAGGCTTGGGAAAAAGACACCGGGCTGGTATTTTCGATGCAGGAATGAACGGACGCAAACCGTTCGCGGAGTGAAACATGGCTGAATTCGACTTTGACGTTATCGTAATTGGTGCTGGCCCCGGCGGCTATGTTGCTGCCATCCGCGCGGCGCAATTGGGCCTGAAGACCGCTTGCGTAGAAAGCCGCGAAACGCTCGGCGGAACTTGCCTCAATGTCGGCTGCATTCCGTCCAAGGCGCTGCTGCATGGCTCCGAATTGTTCGACGAGGCCCAGAACGGCCACATGGCCAAGTGGGGCATCACCGCCAATGCCAAGCTCGATCTGGGTGTGATGATGGCTGAAAAGGTCAAGGCCGTGGGCGAACTTACCGGCGGTATCGAATTCCTGTTCAAGAAGAACAAGGTCACCTGGATCAAGGGCCACGCGACCTTCAAGGATGCACACACCATCACCGTGGGCGATGCACCCTATACCGCCAAAGACATCGTCATCGCGACCGGATCGAACGTCACCCCTCTACCCGGCGTCGAAGTCGACAATGCTAAGGGCCGGATTGTCGATTCCACCGGCGCACTCGAATTGACCGAAGTACCCGAGCATCTGGTGGTGATCGGCGGCGGCGTGATCGGTCTGGAACTGGGTTCTGTTTGGCGCCGCCTTGGCGCGAAGGTCACCGTGGTTGAATATCTCGACATGCTGCTGCCCGGTATGGATACCGACATGCGCAAGGAAGCGGGCAAAATCTTCAAGAAGCAAGGCATGGAACTGAAGCTTGGGCAAAAAGTCACCGGCGCTTCCGTCAAAGGGAAAAAGGTCACGCTGACCGTAGAACCCGCCGCTGGCGGAAATGCGGAAACCATCGAGGCTAGCCATGTTCTCGTTTCCATCGGCCGCCGCCCCAACACCGACAAGCTCGGGCTTGATAACATCGGTATTGAACTCAACAAGCGCGGCCAGATAGAAACCGATCACGACTTCCGTACCAAAGTCGACGGCGTATGGGCCATTGGCGACGTCATTCCCGGCCCGATGCTGGCGCATAAGGCCGAAGACGAAGGTATCGCCTGCGCCGAGAATATCGCGGGCCACACAGGCATTGTGAACCATGCCGTGATCCCCGGCGTGGTCTATACCATGCCCGAATTCGCCGATGTCGGCATGACCGAGGATGAAGCGAAGGAAGCCGGTCACACCATCAAAGTCGGTAAATTCCCCATGATGGCCAACAGCCGCGCCAAGGCGAACCGCGACACCGACGGCTTTGTCAAAGTCATCGCTGACGCTGAAACCGACCGCGTGCTCGGCGTGCATATCGTCGCCAGCCTGGCCGGAACCATGATCGCAGAGGCTGCGGTGGCGATGGAATTCGGCGCCACGTCGGAAGACATCGCCTACACCTGTCACGCGCATCCGACTCATGCCGAAGCGCTGAAGGAAGCGGCGATGGCGGTGCAGGGTCTGCCGATCCATATGTAATATCCCTAACAGGCTTGGTGGGCGTTCCTTTTCCCTGCCCGTGTCACAGCGCGCCTTCACCGTCGGATATTGAATTGCGGTGCAGCTAGGCTACAAACTGGCCGAAGCGAGCGCACCCAATGCCGCACGGGAGAGAGCAATGAAATACCCAAGCTGTACCAGCGAACCCGGCGCCATCGCGCTTTCGGCACAAATTCGTGCGGGGGAACTGTCCCCGCTCGAAGCGGTCGATGCGGCAATTTCGCGGATCGAACAGGGTGACGAAGCGATCAATGCCGTGGTGGTACGCGATTTTGACCGCGCGCGCGCGGCTGCCAAGGCGTTGGACGGGCAAGTCGCCGCTCAATCGCAACCTTTGTTCGGCGTGCCGATGACGATCAAGGAAAGCTTCGACATTGCCGGGCTTCCGACCACATGGGGGCACGAACAGTTCAGGGGCAACATCGCCAAGCGCGACGCCAAGGTCGTGAACCAGCTCAAGAATTCGGGCGTCATCCTGCTCGGCAAAACCAATGTTCCGCCAGATCTCGCCGATTGGCAAAGCACCAACCCGGTCTATGGCCGGACCTGCAACCCGCACGATGTAACCCGCAGCCCAGGCGGATCGTCGGGCGGCGCAGCGGCGGCGGTGGCTACCGGTTTTGTGCCGTGCGATTACGGCACCGACATCGGCGGATCGGTCCGCGTTCCGGCGCATTTCTGCGGCGTATGGGGGCACAAGACCAGCTGGGGACTGATTAGCAAGCACGGTCACGATCATCCGATCGCTGCGGGCAGCGATGCGCATGATGGAGTCCTCTCGATTGCCGGGCCGATTGCGCGCAATTTTCAGGATCTCGCGCTGCTGCTCAAGCTGACCGCAAATCTGCCGATCCGAATGACCCGCGATTCTTTCGACACCTGCCGCGTGCTGGTGCTGCTTGATCACCCTGTCAGCCCGATTGACGATAGCGTGCGCGCGCCAATCGAGGCCGCGCTGGAGCCGCTGCGCAAGGCCGGCATGACGATTGATTCCGCCACCGATCTGATGCCCGATTTGGCCGGAGATCATGCGTTTTATATGCGCATGCTCAATGTCGCCATGGCGCGCGGAATGCCCGGCCCGGATGGTCAGCGCGCCACTGCGACCGACTGGTTCGATCTGCTCGACGCGCAGGCACGCTGCGAACTGGCATGGGCCCGGTTGTTCGAAACCTATGATTTTGTCATTGCACCGCCCGCCAACACCCGCGCCTTCGCCCATCAAGACGGCGCGGTGTTCAACGGCATGCTGGCCATCAACGGTCAGGAACGCAGCGCGGCTGAGGGCCTTGCCTGGGCCGGTATTGCCACCTTCCCCAATCTTCCCTCGACCGTCCTTCCGCTCGCCTCTGCCGATGGAATTCCCAGCGGAATGCAAGTGATCGGCCGGCGCTGGTCAGACTTCGATTGCATCGCCGCCGCCGGTTACATAGACGCGGTGCTACACAGATAGTTTTGTAGCAGGGTTGGAATGGCAAATCGGGTTTGGATGCGGCGATTTGCCAAATGGCATATCTGGCTCGGCTGGCTGGTTGGTGTGCCGATCGTCATGTGGATGGTGACCGGCCTGGTGATGGTCTCCAAGCCGATCGAGGAAGTGCGCGGCAACCATCTGCGGCGTGAGGTGGAACAGCCTGCGCTACCCGCCAATACGGACATAGCAGTCAGCCTTTCAGATAGAGGCGCGAAACCGGTCCGATCAGTCACAACGGCGATGCAAGACGGGCAGCCCGTTACCACTTTCGAATATATGGATGGATCGATGGACCGGTTCGGCGCAGACGACGGACAATTGCCGCTGGTGAGCGAAGCTCAGGCCCGCCAGATCGTTGCAGATCAGATTGTCGGCAACCCCAAGATTGTCAGCACCATCCGGTTTGGGAAGGACAAGGTACCGTTCGATTTCCGCCGCCCAATGCCGGTTTGGCAAGTCGCGCTGGAAGACGGGAGCCACATCTATATCGGTGAACAGACCGGCAAGATCGAGGCCGTTCGTACCCGCTGGTGGCGCGTGTTCGACTTTATGTGGGGCCTTCATATTATGGATTTACAGACCCGCGAAGATAGCTCGCACCCGATCCTGATCCTGTTCGCCGCACTCGGTGTAATCGGTTCGGTGCTCGGGTGTATTTTGATGTTTCGCCGCAGAAAGGCCCGCGTCCGTGCCGGTTGATACAGCAATCCTGACACCGGTGATCAACCTGCTCGACCTGCTCGGGGTGGCGATATTTGCCCTGTCGGGCGCCTTGCTCGCGGCAAAGGAACGCCAGACCTTTGTCACAATGGCTTTCTTCGCGCTGATTACCGGAGTTGGCGGCGGCACTGTGCGCGATTTGCTGATCGATGCACCGGTGTTTTGGGTGTCTGATTTTTGGGTTGCCGGAATTTGTCTGTCCACCACACTCGTCGCGTGGTTCACACCTACGCGTTGGTGGGAGGGTAAATTGCTCGACTATGCCGATGGTGCGGGCCTCACCGCCTATGCCGTGCTCGGTTCAGCCAAGGCGCTATCCTACGGCATCCCGCCGATACCCGCGATTGTGATGGGGGTGGTGACCGGGTGCGTTGGCGGGGTGATCCGCGATGTGGTCGCTGGCCGTCCATCGATCATCATGCGGCCGGAGCTTTATGTAACCGCGGCGGCGCTTTCTGCCAGCCTATGTGTTGCTGGTTCGATGCTGGACCTGCGCGATTATCTCGCATGGCCTATCGCGACACTTGCAGGCTTCCTGCTCCGCAGCGCGGCAATTAAATGGGATCTCGCTCTCCCTTCCTACCGTGAAGGCAGGAAGGGGTTCGAAGATAGCTAATGCCTGGGGTTTTTAACCGCCAAGACCATCATCATCATAATTGAGGTCGCCATCGACTGGACCACCTGGATAGGGCGCTGCCGAACGCGCCGCATCCGAACCGGCGAAGTCTGCCTGATCCGAACCATTGTCGACCCGGTCCCATGCGGCAGCATAGCGATCGCTGTTCCACTGACGGTCTTCGACTTGCCCGGACTGATAGCCGCCCGACCCTTGACCGTAGGAAACATTGCCAATCCGGCCATTATTGTCGATCTGGCAACTGAACCCGTCGCCATTGTACAATGTGCCGGACACATTCCATCCGGCGCCGTTACGGTCGACATTATCAACCGATTCAACGCGGACGTTGCGTTCGATTTCGCTCATGCACATTTCCACCGCGCGGTCGATGCCCTGCCCGCCGCCGGAACGGCTGTTGCTGGGGGCTTCACGATATTGCGGCGCTTCTTCGCGGTAACGGCGGTCGCGCTTGTTGCTGTTGGAAGCGGCGCTGGCAATCGCAGCAATACCGCCGATAATCAGCACCCCGGCCAGAACATCACCGGCATCAACACGGTCACCGCGATAGCGGCGGTGCCGCTCCGCATTCATCGAATCCGAATCCCAATGAGCAGCGCCAGCTACCGATGCGGTCGGAGCGCCAATCGGCAGTCCCGCCGCAGCAACCGGAACGGCGGCCATCGAAAGCGCAGCGGCCAGAGATGCAGCTGCTGAAATTTTTGTGAAACTGGTCATATCGGGGTGCCCCCTTGGTTAAAACACGGCGTTACCACCGCTGTAATGGGATGAGATCTAGGCGGTCCAGGCTTGCTTCAACCTGAACCGCCCAGCAGTGTATCCTATCCGGCTGTCGTTCAACGCAGCCCGCGGATTCCGCTAAAATCGAGACCGACAACCCGTCCGCGAGAGAAATCGCAGGTGAATTTGCCGCTGTCTCCAGCACGGTCATAGCCATACCGACTATCACGCTGATTATAGCGATCGCCGCGATATCCGCGTGTATCGTCAACCACCATCCGGCCCTTTACGCGCCAGCCATTGCGGGTGCTATCGACATCGCGGATCTGGGTGACATCGGCGAAGCGGTAGCCCGCACGGCGCGCATCGCGCTCCGCTGCCTGAATGCAGCTTTCTACTGCGCGGCGTCCATTGCCACCACGGTCATCATAGCGGTAGTCGTTGCGATTATTGTAGCCATTGTCTCGCTGGTCGTATCGATAATCGCGCTGGTCATAACGGTCCCGATTTTTGCTGCCCGAAGATAGCACAGCGGCAATCCCGCCAAGGATCACTGCTCCGGCAATAACTTCGCCGGCAGAGATGCCATCATCGTGGCGATCACGGGCAAAAGCCGGTGCGGCGGAAGTCATTGCCATCGCGCCTGCGGCGACAGTCCCGACAAGAGCTTTGGAAATGGTCTTCATGATAAATTCCTTACTTATGAGGCCGGAGCGGGAATGCCTTGGCCTCACAAGTGGTCTAGGTGATTCGCCTTGATCGAAGCCTGAATTGGCTTTGCAGCAAATGTTCAGAAAACTATCACTTTATATGAATGAACGGCGCACCAACGAAAAGAGCCGCGCAGTTACCTGCACGGCCCACTCGGTGACTGTGTTGAAGCTTGTGCTTACGCGTCTTCGAAATCTTCTTCGTCCTGGTTCATAACCGGGCCGCTGTCTTGGCCCTTGGCGTCGACATCGCGGTCAACCAATTCGATCACTGCCATAGGCGCAGCGTCGCTGCCACGCAGGCCAGCCTTAATAATGCGGGTATAGCCGCCATCACGATCAGAATAGCGTTCAGCCAAAACCTCAAACAGCTTCTTCAGCTGAGTTTGGTCGAGCAAGCGCGACTGTGCCAAACGGCGATTGGAAAGGCCGCCGCGCTTTGCCAGCGTGATCAGCTTTTCAATATAGGGGCGCAATTCCTTCGCCTTTGGCAAAGTGGTCTTGATCTGCTCATGCTTGATAAGCGCAGCAGACATATTGCGGAAAAGAGCCTTACGGTGGCCAGTTTTACGGCTCAGCGTGCGCTGTGAAAGACCGTGACGCATAATATATTCCTTTTTGTTGCTGACCCTTCCGGGTGGAAAAGCGCAAGCGACTTTTCCTGAAGGGGTCAGGCGTTCGAAATGGACCCGTGTCAGGT
>JBATLU010000385.1:0-12291 GCA_049289475.1 Pontixanthobacter sp.
GCGGGGTGGTGGCAGCGGCAAGTTACGAGGCGCGCAAATTCGGGGTCCGCTCGGCCATGCCATCGGTCACCGCCAAGCGGCTATGCCCCGATCTGATTTTTGTGCGCCACCGGTTTGAAGCGTACAGGGAGGCCAGCCGTCAGATCCGCGAGATTTTCCGCTATTACACACCGCATGTTGAGCCGCTCAGCCTCGACGAGGCATATCTTGATGTGACCGACGACATTCGCGGTATCGGCAGCGCGACACGGATTGCCGAGCTTATTCGGCAGAAAATCCGCGAGACCACCGGCCTCACCGCCAGCGCGGGTGTGTCCTACAACAAATTCATCGCCAAGCTGGCAAGCGACCAGAACAAGCCCGACGGCATTTGCGTGATCAAACCGGGTGACGGCGCGCGATTTGTCGCCAGCCTTCCGGTGCGGCGATTCCACGGGGTCGGGCCCAAGGGCGCAGAGAAAATGAAGCGGCTCGGTATCGAAACCGGCGCCGATCTGGCGGCCAAGGATCTGGCCTTCATGCGCGCCAATTTCGGCAGCTTTGCCGATTATCTCTATCGCGCCGCACGGGGCGTCGATCTGCGCCCAGTTCGCGCCAACCGGATACGGAAATCTGTCGGCGGAGAGCGGACCTATAATGACGATATTTCCAGCGGTGCCGCCTTGCGTGAGGCCTTGGCGAATATTGTCGATATAGTGTGGGCAAGCATCGAGAAGTCGCAGGCGCAGGGCAGAACCGTTACGCTGAAAATGAAATATACAGATTTCACGCTGGTCACCCGGTCGAAATCAATGACGCGCAATTTGGCTGACAAGGCGGAATTCGCACGCATCGGACACGAATTGCTCGAAGACTTGTTACCCTTACCGCTGCCCATCCGCTTGATGGGTTTGACGCTTTCCAACCTTGAAAACGCTAAGGTGGATGAGCCGAAACCGGATACCGCGCAATTATCGCTGCTGTAATGTCTCGCGCCATAGTTCGAGCCGGCGGCGGGTAAGATTACCCAGCGGCTCGGGCAGCGAATGGGTCGGGAACAGCCGCGCCTCGACCACTTCGCGCAGATCAGGAACCGGCATTTGATCGATCCTTGCGGAAAACACATAAGCGGTATGCGAAGAACCCGAAATCTCCTCCTCCAGAATGCCAATGAGGGCCAGAGAGGACACTCCGCATCCGGTCTCCTCGCGCATTTCGCGCCGCGCGGCTTCCGCCGGATCTTCACCCTGTTTCAGGCCGCCACCGGGCAGCGCCCAAACTTTGGGGCCATAGCTATGCCGCATCAGCAGCAATTGCCCCTGCAAATCGGTGGCGATGATTGTGCATCCGGCAATGGGTGTCCTGCGCCACAAGCGCCAGCGGCGGCGCAGGCGGTAAGCCAGCGGCATTAGCGCACGGTGCAGCGGGGCCGGTATTAGCTGAAACATAATGCAGGCTGCGTCGCTGCAGACAAAAGCCGCGCAATAGGCAGATCGTGTTCGCCCGCAATTGCTGCGTCAAACACAGCGCATTTGTCATCCCCGCGAATAACAAAAACCAGCTGGTCGCTATCGAGCAGCGCCGGAATGGTCAAAGTCAGCCGGTCAAACGGTGCCTCCGGCGGGAGCGGATCGGGCGTCAGCCGCCGTATCTTCAACGGATCATCCACTTGAGGATTGGTATTGGGGAACAACGAGGCAATATGCCCGTCCGCGCCCATCCCGAGCCACACCAGCGCAAAATGTGGCGGAATATCCCGCTCTGTCAATGCATGGACTCTGGCGCCCATCGGTTCGAGCAAGGCGCGGATCTTGCCCGTGTTGCTGGCCGGATGATCTTCAGGCACGATCCGGTCATCGCCCGGCCACACGACAATTCGCGACCAGTCTAACGATGAATTTCCGAGGATTTTCAAAATGGGGAACGGGGTCGACCCGCCCGGCAGGCTGATTGCAATTGGCCCGTCGGTTGCAGCAAGAACCGCTTCCAGAGACCCCTCCAGCCAATTCGCAATTGCGGCATCGTCAGAATTATGTGTGATTGTTACCGATTCCATCAGCCGCCCATATCAATAAACCCAGCAAAGCGCAGTATCCGATCACGCAATCAAGCCGCGCGCCTTTAGCCCGGTTGTAATTGCAATGACCGCGATCACGAATGCGAGCGCGAGCCTGAGCATACGCAATGGGAGTTTTCGCTCGAGATTTTCGGCCATCATCCAGCCCATCGCCACCGAGGCTATTGCGCCCAATGCGCCGCCTGCACCGGCAAGCAGCGGGGTCGCCCAACCAGCCGCAATGGCAAAAACCAGAAACCGTGCACCGTCGCCAATCTGCCGCGAGATCAGCACCAGGGCGATCGGGAATAGCGAACGGGTCGGCTCTTTCATCGGGCGCGGCTTTATCGGCCATGCCAGCTCGACTGCAGCAAGCAGCAGCGCGATCGCAACCAGCATATTCTTGCCATTCGCGGGCAGCAGCGCGGCGATATATTGCCCCGCCAGTGCCATCGCCGCAGCTGTGCCCACGGCGACCATCGATGCCACCACCAGCAAGGCCCAATTGCTGCCCAACCGCGAGGCTAGGCGCGCAATCAGCAATTGATCGCGCCCGCCAATTGATGTCAGAAACACCGCCAGCATAGCAAAGAGGAAAGCGGACAAGCGGGATTTATCCCAGCATCGCCATTATACGGTCCAGGGTCCGGTGATAGCCAATGTCGCGGTCGGGCTATAGGCATTGACGAACAACACCTTACCATCGGGAGAGAAACACGCCCCCGCCGGTTCTGTCTGTGTTCGCAACCGCGCCAATGGATAAGCCTCACCCGCCGGAGTAATCCCGCGCAAATGATTATCGACCACTTCGGTATATTGATCTTCGCACACAATCAGGTGGCCATTGTCCTGTACCGTCAGATTGTCGCCATAGTTAAACTGGTCTTCCGACTGGCTTTCAAAAAACAGATCGAGCGTATCGGCTTGTCCGTTGATGCCTGGCGTGAGGCGGTACACTTGCCCCAATTTCGCCGCACCGCCGTTGGTGCAGGCAAAATACATTTCGCCCTCGCCCATATGCAGCCCTTCACCGCGAGCAATGATTAATCCTCCTGCCGCTGCACCGCGCAAACGTAGATCATTGTCGGGTGCCTCGACATTGTCGAGGTCAATCCAGCGCACAGCGTGGCGATCACCCACGGCAATTTCCGCAGTTTCCCAATTGCGCCCGTCACCCACGCCATTGGTCAGCGCCAGTGCTTGCAACTTGCCGCCCTTCGCCAATTGGCCGGGAACAGCGGGGATAAAACGATAGAACAGAGAATCGTTCATATCCTCGGTCAGATAAACAATGCCCGTTCGCGGGTCGACGCAGGCTGCCTCGTGGTTGAAGCGTCCCATCGCCTTGAGCGGCGCCGGATTGATTTGCTTTCCAGCATTTACAGGTATTTCGAATACCCAGCCATGGCCGCCGACGAGATCCTGTTCTTTGGTGAACATGGACTCTTCGCATGTCAGCCAACTGCCCCACGGCGTGGTGCCGCCAGCGCAATTGCGGATCGTGCCGGCGAGCGAGCGATATTGTTGTTCCACCTTGAGCGTCTTTGCATCGAGCACCAGCGTGGTTGTACCGCCTGGCAGAATATTGCCAGCCGTATCACGCCCGAAGCCCATATTGTATTCGCCGCCCAGATCATGCGTCGGGCCGAGTTCGTGGTTGCGCACCAATCCAATCTTGCCGCCGCCGAGATCGAAACAACCCATACCGTCTGCCCGGTCGGGCACGGTGCCACCGTCCTGCATCGCATCACCCAACTTGGAAATAACACGGTAAGAAAATCCAGCCGGCAAATCGAGCAAACCGGCTGGATCGGGTACCAGCGCGCCATAGCCCTGAAATTCCGAAGCGCCTGAAATCGGCATTCGCGTGGAACAACCGCTTGCGAGCAAGGCGGCAAAAGCTGTGCCCGTCGCACTCAAGAATTGGCGGCGATCGGCAGAAGGATAAAAATTGGCAAGATCGGGCATTGCGAGTCTCCGGAAATTAATGCCGTTTGCGATAGCAGTGTGAATCGCGCATGACACCCACAAACAATTTGAGGAGAGGCATTCAATGAAACTGGAAGCAGGCATGGCCGCAGTGGTCACCGGCGGCGCATCGGGCCTTGGCCATGCCAGTGCAAAGGCGCTGGCAGCAAAGGGCCTCAAAGTCGCGATCTTCGATATCAATGATGAAGACGGCCAAAAATATGCTGACGAAATTGGCGGCACATTCCACCATGTCGATATTATGGACGAACAATCGGTGGTCGATGGCTTTGCCGCGGCACGCGCCGCCAACGGGCAGGAACGCGTGACTGTCCATTGCGCGATGGCCAGCCGCCGCGGCAAAACCGTGGGCTGGGACAAGGCGAGCGGCGGCTACAAACGGCTTTCAACCGAAGACTATGAATTCGGCGCACAAGGCGTTCTGGTCGCCAGTTACCGGGTCGCATCCATTTCTGCATTGGGGATGGCCAATGCCGAGCCGCTCAACGAAGATGGAGAGCGCGGCTGCATCACGCTGACCGCCAGCGTTGCCGCGCAAGACGGGCAGATCGGGCAAGTGGTCTATGGCAGCTGCAAATCGGGCGTGAACGGCCTTGTCCTACCGATGGCGCGCGATCTGATGGAGCTGGGCATTCGGGTCAATTCGGTCATGCCGGGCATTTTCGCCACTCCGCTGATGCTGGGCATGAAAGACCGTAACCCGCAAATGTGGGACCAATTGAACGCCAGCGTCCCCTTCCCCAAACGCCTCGGCCATCCCGAAGAATTCGCCAGCCTGATCGTCGAGATTGCGGGCAACAGCTACATCAATGGCCACCAGTTCCGCCTCGATGGCGCAATCCGGATGCCGCCGCGCTAAAACCCTTCAAGGAAAGATCACCATGAGCACCAATGAATATCCCGCCAAGGGTTACGCCGCGACTTCAACCGACAGCGGCATGGCGCCGTTTAGCTTTACCCGCCGCGGCCTGCGCGATGACGATGTTCTGATCGACATCAGCCACTGCGGTATCTGCCATTCGGACTTGCACACTGCGCGCAACGACTGGGGGCGCACCAAATATCCGATTGTTCCCGGGCATGAAATAACCGGAACCGTGGCTGCGGTTGGCGACAGTGTAACCAAGCACAAGGTGGGTGACCGTGTCGCAATCGGCTGTATGGTTGATGCCTGCAAGGAATGCGACCATTGCAAGCAAGGTCTGGAGCAATATTGCAAGCAGGGCATGGTTGGCACCTATGGCGGGACCGACCGGCATGACGGTAGCAAGACGCAAGGCGGGTATTCCGACCGGATCGTGTGCCGCGATGAATTCGTGATCAAAGTGCCTGACAGTTTGAGCATGGCCGACGCCGCGCCGCTGCTGTGTGCCGGCATCACCACCTATTCACCTTTGCGCAACTGGAAGGTTGGGCCAGGCAGCAAAGTCGCGGTCGCGGGACTTGGCGGGCTGGGGCATATGGGTGTCAAATTCGCGGTGGCGATGGGTGCGGAGGTGATCGTGCTGAGCCGCAGCGAAAGCAAGCGCGATGATGCCTTGGCACTCGGCGCGGTAGACCTGCTGCTCACCACTGACAGGCCGGCGATGAAGGCCAAAACCGGCTATTTCGATATGGTACTCAACACCATTCCCGTCCGTCATGATGTCGCGCCCTACCTCCATCTGCTCAAGATTGATGGCGCGCAGGTGCTGGTCGGAATGATCGACATGATGCCCGAAGTGCACACCGGCCTTTTGATTGGCCGCAAGATCCTGACCGGCAGCGGCATTGGCGGGATTGCCGAAACGCAGGAAATGCTCGATTTCTGCGCCGAGAAGGGCATTACGCCCGATATTGAAATGATCCGGATGGACGAGGTCAACCACGCCTATGAACGGATGGAAGCCAGCGATGTCAAATACCGATTTGTGATCGATATGGAGACGCTGGCCTAACCGCGCATGGATGCGGCGGCCCCATATCTCATCCTGTTCGCGATTGTGTTCGGCATCAATCTGATGCCGGCATTCGGGCCACCGACATGGTCTGTGATTGTGCTCTACGGCCTCAACACCGATATGCCCGTGGCTAGTATCATCGGGACTGGCGCGATTGCCGCAGCATCGGGGCGCTATCTGCTGGCAATTGGTTTTCGGCACTTGGGCAGCAAGGTTTCTGAAAAGACCCGGCGCAATCTCGCCGCTGCTCGCGCATTGTTTGAACGCAACAAACGCGGCGGAATTGCCGCATTGGCCTTGTTTGCGCTGTCTCCTATACCCTCGGCACAATTGTTCGAAGCCGCTGGACTGGCACAGGTCAAGCTGCTCAAATTCACCGCGGCCTTTTTCGCTGGACGGCTGGTATCCTATTCACTTTATGCTTTGGGCGCGAAGACCATCCAGTCATCGTCGCTGCATGACATTTTCACCCGCAGCCTAACCAGCCCGCTTGGAGTGGCGTTGGAAATCGCAATGATCGCTGGCTTGATCGCGCTCACCCGGATCGATTGGCAAAAGCGCCTTGAGGGCTTGTAGCACCCGCTACACCATGATAGCTGTGTAGCGACTGCTACGCTGGAGATATTACGATGGCACTTTTCCGCATATTCCTGATCGCCGCATTTCTCGCAATTGGCACTTACACCATGATTGCCGTTGGCAGCCACGGTTGGAACCTTGTTCCGATCTTCTTCGGCGATATCGCAGCCATGAATTGGCCCGGACAATTCAACACCGACTTCTTCACTTTCCTGTTGCTATCGGGAATTTGGATCGCCTGGCGCAACGAATTCACCCCGGCTGCTCTTGGTCTGGCACTGGTCGGCGTGTTCGGCGGCATGCTGTTCCTGAGCGCCTATTTGCTTTTCCTGACCTATCAGACAGGCGGCAACATCAAGGCCATCATGCTCGGAGAAAAGCGCGCGCGAAACGGATAGGCGCGGCGCTGGAGCGGTGAAGGGAAACCAATAGGTCACGTAAGCAACTGAACTGATTTTATTTTTCACAGCCCGAGAAATAAAAGGCCCCCAATTTGGCCCCCACTTGCCCGCGCTTCTGTGGAAAAACCCGGGACTGAGAGGGACCGTCGCGCCTATCGCAGCCCATCTTAACTAGCCTGCTAGGCATTGGTTGTCACCGGTCCGATTGGCAACTCGAATGTGAGTAGAGCGCGGCTTCAAAAGGCAACAGGCTGTCCGGCGTCAGATAATTTGAGCTATATGCCAGCTTAAAGCAGGCGAGTGTTTTGGTTCATCTGTTGGTTGATATTATGCGGCAAGCTTGCGGTGATGCAAGCGTGTTTGTTCAATGGTTTTGCGTTTGATCCTTTCTCGCTGTTTGATGATGGCTTCTGCCCTGCCGAAGTAGGTGTCTGCGGGCGACGTTTTTCAGGCTCTCGTGATAGCGCTGGTAGTTGTAGTGTTCGACGTACGCCTCGACCTGCGCTTCCAGATCGCCGGGAAGGAAGTAGTTTTCCAGCAGGATGCGGTTCTTCAGGGTCTGGTGCCATCGTTCGATCTTACCCTGTGTCTGGGGATGGAACGGTATGCCGCGAACGTGCTTCATTTCACGATCAGCAAGATAGTCGGCCAGTTCGCCCGCCCAAACACGAAATTAATGACAGTCCCGCAGCAGGCGCGGTTTGTGCAGCACATGCGCTTGGTCGCAGCCTGACGCCTCAAGAGCCAGCTCATCGTATCGGTTACATCTTCAGCCCGCATCGTCGTGCACAGCTTCCATGCAATGTCGTAGCGTGAGTAATCGTCGAGTATGGTCGAAAGATAATACCAGCCCCAACCAATGATCTTCAGATAGGTAAAGTCGGTCCGGACATTGCGCAGCCAGTATCTTTGCCAATCACCATCTGTCAAAGCTCGCTATGCAACCTGAAAGTAAGCCTCTGAGCAAGCGACCGTCTGACCGGTTGCCCCGCCTCGATCTTGCGAAGCGTGTTGTAGCTGATGCCGAACCGCTCCTGTAGCGCCTCGTCTGTCCGCGCCGGACAATTCTCGACAATGTGACGCGCTATCTTGTCTTCGATCCTTACCATTATCCTGCCATCTGATTTTTGCTTGTTTGAACCTCGATAACGGCCTGGCCGCCTCGCGGCTCTGCCGAAACGAATTCCTCTCTCAGCCTTGCGCGATCTGCTCGTGCACCATGGATCGACAGCTCCTTGACCGGGCCGTAACCACGGACTGCGTCGGGCCAGGTCAAGAGCTGGAGAGCTGCTTCGTATTTCGCACCCCGAAGCTCCTTGAGAACCAGCTCGCCATCGGCCTCGTAATCCGAGATCAATTGCCGTTCGAGACGCCGCTCCGCGCTGCGGCCAAAGGGATCGAACGCGGTTCCGCGCAAGTGTTTCAATCTTGCAAGCAGCCTGAGCCCATGGAGCAGCCACGGACCGAACGCGCGCTTGCGTGGGCGGCCACTCGTTTCATCGATCTTCGCCAGCAGCGGCGGTGCCATGTGGAATTTGATCTTGTAATCGCCGCCAAACTGCTTCTCCAGCGATTGCTGGAACCGCCCGTCGGTATAAAGCCGCGCGACCTCATACTCGTCTTTGTAGGCGAGCAGCTTGTAATAATTGCGCGCGAACGCCTCGGCGAGCGCCGTCGCCCCCGGCAGCGCATCTTGCTCCGCCTTGCGTATCCTTTCGACCTGCACGGCATAGCGATCGGAATAGGCACCATCCTGATAGGCAATGAGATCCCGCCGTCGACGCTCGACCAGTTCGTCGACCGTTTCAGACAGACTTAGATCAAGCGAAATCGAGGCGCCGGACTCCACCGTCTTGCGGATAGCCTCCGGATCATGGGCCAGGACCCGGCCGAGGTGGAAAACCCTGAGGTTCGCATCGACGGCAACGCCGTTCTCACGGATCGCGCTTAACAGCGACGCCAGTTTCACCGGCAGCCAGCCCTTCTGGCATGCAAAGCCCAGCAACATCACGTTTGCGCCGATGGTGTTCCCCGTCAGACGCTCGGCGATTTCTGTCGCCTCGACAAACTCCGCCTGACCCTCGCCGCAGAAACGCTCAATCGCGCGCTTCTGATCCTCGACCGGGATGTGAAACTCACGGTCGCGGGTGAATTCCCCGGTGACAGCTTCATGGTCATTGACGACTGCGCGTGTGTAATCGCGGCGCACGCGTGAAAGGGCGTCATCCGATGCCGCTGTTACGATATCTGCACCGATCATCACATCGCATTGCCCGACCGATAGCCTGGTTGATCGCAGCGCGGAATGGTCATTCGCAACCTTGAGGTGGCAATGGACCGCGCCGAACTTCTGGGCAAGGCCGGTAAGGTCAAGCGCCTGGATCGCCAGCCCTTCTGCCTGCGCCGCGGCGCCGACCAGATTCGAGATCGTGACCACGCCCGTGCCCCCGATACCGGCCACCATCATTCCGAAGACACCATCGATCGACTGCGTGTCGGGCTCTGGCAGGTCGATGTCGGCAAACTCATCACTCGAACTCGCTGCCGGGCGGACCAGACTGCCGCCTTCGATTGTCACGAAGCTCGGGCAGAAGCCCTTGATGCAGGAAAAATCCTTGTTGCAGGCCGACTGGTCGATCACCCGTTTGCGGCCGAATTCGGTTTCGAGCGGCTGGACCGACAGGCAGTTCGACTGGACCGAGCAATCGCCGCAGCCTTCGCAAACGCGTTCGTTGATGAATGCGCGCCGCTGCGGATCGGGCGCGATCCCCTTCCCCCGTCTGCGCCGCAATTCAGTGGCGCAGGTCTGCTCGTAGATGATGACGCTGACGCCCTTCACCTGGCGTAGCTCGCGCTGGACCTTTTCGAGGTCGTCGCGGTGATAGAGATCGGTTCCAGCGGCGAAGTCCGCAACGTCGAACTTCGAAGGATCAGAACTGACCACCACGGTCCGGCCAACCGCTTCACCGCGCAGCTCATGCGTCATCTGCGCGACACTGATCGGTCCGTCGATCGGCTGACCGCCGGTCATCGCTACAGCATCGTTATAGAGGATCTTGTAGGTCATGGTGACCCCCGCCGCGACCGCCTGGCGGATCGCTAGCGAACCGGAATGATACCATGTTCCGTCGCCAACATTGGCGAAAATATGTTCATCTTTGAGGAAGTGCGCCGCGCCCGCCCAGTTGGCGCCCTCGCCGCCCATCTGGGGGTAGGTCACCGTTTCACGGTCCATCAGATTGACCATCCAGTGACACCCGATCCCGGCAAGCTGCTGCGAGCCGTCGGGTACCTTGGTCGAACTGCTGTGCGGACAGCCCGAACAGAAATAGGGCGACCGGATGACATTGGTGCGCGGCTGCGCCAGTTCGTCCGCCACCTGATCGAGATAGGCAATCCATCGATCCATCGCTTCGCTGCGATGAAGTCTGCCGATCCATCGGTGGAGCACGCGGGCAATGATGACCGGGGTCAGCTCGCCATGCGAGGGCATCCACTCCTCGCCCGTGTCGTTGCGCTTGCCAAGCAGGCGCGGTCGCTGCTCGGCTGGCATGTTGACCAGAATGCTGGCGATCTGCGGCTCGAGGAACGGGCGGCTTTCTTCCACCACCAGAACCTCTTCAAGACCCGAGACGAACTCGCCCAGCGTTTCCGGCTCGAGCGGCCATACGAGCGCGACCTTGAAAATCTCGACCCCGATTTCAGCCAGGATGGCCTCGTCAAGCCCAAGATCGGACAAGGCTTCAACCGTGTCAGACCAGGCCTTGCCGGTCGCGACAATCCCGATCCGGCGCTGGGACGATACATGCGTGGTCCGGTTAAGCCTGTTGAGGCGGGCGAACTCGCGCACCGCAGGAAGCCGCAACATGAGCATGCGCTCATCCTGATCGACAGAACGATCCGGCCAGCGGGTGTGAACTGCTCCCGGATCTGGCGGCAGCTGTATGGCCCAGCGAGCCGGGTCAACATTGATGGCCAACCAGCTTTCGAAGATATCGGACACGCTCTTCACCGCGGTCCAGACCCCTGCAATGCGGGAAAGCTGCCAGCCGATCAGACCATAATCGTAGATGTCCTGCACATTTGCAGCATTGAACACCGGGATGCACATCGAAGCCAGCGTGTGCTCGCTCTGTTGCTGAATCGAGCTGGACCGGGCCATGGGATCATCGCCCACCGCCATCACCACCCCTCCCTTTGGCGCCGTCCCCCACAGATTGGCGTGGCGCAGTGCATCTCCCGACCGGTCGATCCCCGGCCCCTTGGAATACCACATGCCGAACACGCCATCGAAGTTCGGCTTGAAAAAGCCGATCTGCTGCGTACCCCAAACCGCTGTGGCGGCCATGTCTTCGTTCACGCCCGGCTGAAAGCGGATATCGCGCTCTTCGAGCAGCGGCTTTACCCGGGTGAAGTCTTGATCGAGATGGCCCAGCGGCGATCCGCGATAACCCGAAATGAAACCGCCCGTGTTGAGACCAGCCTCACGATCGCGCCGGTGCTGTTCGAAAACCAGCCGGACGAGCGCCTGGTTGCCCGACAGATAGACCCTGCCGTCAGTCTGGCTGTACTTCTGCTCGGGTGTTGTTTTGGATGATGCCACGATTTATCTCCAACTTGGCTGGTCAGGCTTGCCCGCAATCGGCGCGCCCAAGGAAATCCCGTACGAGTGCGTTGAATTCGTCCGCCTTCTCGACCTGGGTCCAGTGTCCGCAGCGACCGAATACGTGCAGCCTCGAGCGGTCGATCGACTCCAGCAGCTTGAGCGAGTTGCTCAGCGGAATGACCCTGTCCTCGCGGCCATGGACAATCAGCGTTTCGTGCGGGATGGTTGCGATCTGCTCAGGCGCAATGGCCAGAGCCTCCACCCAGCGCTGCCGCGGGGCAGGAAACATCCGGGCGTAGGCTTCTGCGACCTCGGGCCGACAGCTCGCCTTGTGACGCAGAGCAATGAGGTCATCGGAAATCAGTGAACTGTCAAAGGCGAAAACATCCATCACATCCCGCATTTTCGCAAGCGATGGCTTATGACCCCATACGAGATCGAGCCCGTGGGTAAGCTCGAAATCCACTCCGACACTGCCCATCAGGACGAGCCGGTCGACCCTTTCAGGATACGCGAGAGCAAGCGCCAACGCCATGGCCCCGCCAAAGCTGTTTCCAATAACATGAACCCGATCCAGATCGAGAGCATCGAGGAACGCGACCATCTGGCCCAGCCATGTATCGCGCGTGAATTTCCAGTCTGCCGGAACCGGAGTGTATCCAAATCCCGCAAGATCAGGGGCCACGCAGCGAAAGTCTTGTTCCAGGTGCGCCATGGTCAAGCGCCAGTTGGCCCAGGCAC
>JBATLU010000386.1:0-1549 GCA_049289475.1 Pontixanthobacter sp.
CGGCAAACTGGCTGTCGGCCTGGGCAGCGGCGCGGAAGCGTTGGGGCGCGTAGTCGGGAAGCTGACGGTCTTTGTGGACTTTCAGCATCTTGTCCATCGCCCCGCGCATGACCTTGTTCCGGTTGACCGCGTTGACGGTCTGCGCCACCACGGGAATCGCCAACAGCTTGCCGAGAGCATCGGTGCTGGTGAGCAGCTTGTCGCGGAAGTTGACTTCGCCTTTCTTGAACTTGATCGCCTTGGCCCGCAGCATCAGATGCGGGAAATCGACGTTCCAGGCGTGCGGCGGCACGTAGGGACACTTGGTCATGAAGCAGACGTCGCAGAGGTAGCACTGATCCACCACCTCCCCGTATCTTGCCTTCGGGATGGCGTCCACTTCGCCGGTATCGCCTTCGTCGATCAAGTCGAACAGTTTGGGAAACGCATTGCAGAGGCTGACGCAGCGCCGGCAACCGTGACAGATGTCGAAGACCCGCTCCAATTCCGCCAGCACTTGGCCTTCGTCGTAAAATTCGGGGGTTTTCCAGGCGAGGGGATGCCGCTTCGGCGGCTCCAGGTTGCCTTCGCGCGCGCTCATGATGACCTCTCCTCGGAGTTGAAGCTTTGGGAGGCGGGCGGGCCAGACGCCCGCCCAACATCCTCAGTCGGCTAGCGCATCCAGGGCTTTCTGGAAGCGGTTGGCATGAGAACGCTCGGCCTTGGCCAGCGTCTCGAACCAGTCGGCAATTTCTTCGAAGCCCTCCTGCCGGGCGGTTTTCGCCATGCCCGGATACATGTCGGTGTATTCGTGGGTTTCGCCCGCGACCGCTGCTGTCAGATTGTTGCGGGAAGAGCCGATCGGCAGTCCGGTGGCCGGGTCGCCAACTTGCGCCAGATAGTCCAGGTGGCCGTGAGCGTGGCCGGTTTCGCCTTCCGCCGTCGAGCGGAACAGGGCGGAAACGTCGTTCTGACCCTCGACATCGGCCTTGTTGGCAAAATACAGATAACGACGGTTGGCCTGCGACTCGCCGGCGAAAGCCGCTTTCAAATTGTCTTCGGTCTGGGAACCTTTGAGCTGCATGGGTGAACTCCTCTCTTTGGATGATCGAGCAAGCGCAAGACCCTGTTATGATTAGGGTCAAAACAAGTCTAGTTCGAGATTTATCATACGGCTAATTGACTGGCTCAATGGGGTTGATAGTCAATGCTTATGCGGGTGATTTCGAGGGGTCGGCAATGAACTTTATACCCGCGTTTGAAGCACTACCAACGGGTGAAGGCCATCCAGATGTGGTTGGGCTGCACACGAAAGGACTGATTAAATTTTAACCAATCTAACGCGACACCAAGCAGGTCAAGCGCTTGCATCCTCACTGGCGCACTCGGTAACCGAGTTATCCACAGATTCTGTGGACAAGTTTGCCCATCTGCTTTTCCCGTCTCTCGACATTTTTTCCAGAAGCGATGGGAATGCTGTAATTTCCGGTTCCTCATTGTCCGGCGGTCCTGCCGTCCCACTGAAGAACCCATGATTTTTCGCCGGTAGCCTATTTTGACTCAAGCACAT
>JBATLU010000387.1:0-20060 GCA_049289475.1 Pontixanthobacter sp.
CCATCTTGCGTGCTGTTGTTCAGTAGGCCAGAGGCTTGCTCGTCATGGCGCACACCGGCGGTCAAAGTGACTTCAGTCCCAAGGTCCTGAGCGATTTCGCCCGTTGCCACGACACGTTTGCCGATACCGTCGGTTTCAAGTTGGTCATACTCGGCAGCAACACGCGTTGCTTCACCCAGCGGGACATTGATGGCAGCACCGAAACGCTCGGTCTCGGTCAGGGTCAACTGCCCATTGGCGCTGAAACCAGCATCGAAATGCTCGTAATAGGCGGAGACTTTGCCGAGATCACCGGTTGCCCCGCGAAGTTCAGCAAAATCAACCGCGACTTCGCCGCGATAGGCATTGGCTTTGACACCAGCGACACCGGTCGCAGTCAGATCGGTAAAGCTGAGACCGCCATCGACAGAGTTAGCCTGGCCGAAGCCGGGTCCATCGCTCTGCGCGAATTCAGCCTTGGCATAGGTGCCAGCATGAATGCGAACAGTCGCATCAGCTCCAATTAGTGTTTGATCGGCTGCATCGGTGGTTTCTTTCTGTGCGGTAACACCCAGGCGAACGGTATCACCGATCCACCCGGCAGCACGACCGCCGAAGGTATAGCCGGACAATTGGCCAACGGCTGGTGTGAACTCGTAGCGAACAACCAGTACCGGCGTATTGCCGAAGCTCGATCCGTCGCGCACAACGCCATCATCCGATGCTGTTGAGGACAGCGGGCGCAGTAGAACAACGCGGCCCTGGAAGTAATCGATATCGTAGTCTTCTTGCGGACGCAGATCGCGGCGCGAGATGACAATGCCGGTATCGCGGTCACGCACTTCGATGCTCAGCCGCTCCGAACCGACAGTGATATCGCGGCGATTGAGGAAGTAAAGCGAGCCGCCAGTTCCGCGGAACTCATCGCGGCCCGGGATTGTACCCGGATCGGAAGCGAAAGCGGTGACTTGCAGCTTGCTCTCGCCGAATTCGGTAGTTCTCAAGCTCTTATGATCGACTATCGCGCCAAATACGCCGCGATTGAGCTGTGCCAGTTCGGCTTGCTGAATATCGGCAACGAAATTGCCAACCAGCAGGCTGGATTTGTCCTTCTGGACCTTGAGATAGAAACGACCCTGCGTTGGCGCATCTTCGACAAGCGTCGAGTCGTCACCATAGGTCGTGTAATATTGGTTCGAGTCCATCCGGCGCAGCAATTGGCGCGGATCTTTGCGGTCTATATTGCTGAACAAATCTTTCAGCAAAGTTTCACCCGTATCGAGCGAGCTGGTGATTTTCACGCCGCTCGCCAAGGTACCCTTGGCATAGAAGGCTGCGCGCGAAGTGATGTTCGTGCCATCGGTAATCGGATTGCCGCTTACCTCGACTGCACCAGCGCCGCCATTCGTGGCGACCAGGGTCAGATCGCCCTGCCCAACAATGAACCAGTCGTCTTTCTTCGCCTCGATGTCGCGCGTCGCGGTGAATTTGGCTTGTTCTTCAGGGCCAACAGTGACCCAGATTTGCTTGGTGTCTCGGTCAACAATCTGCTGACTGACAAAGCGGCCATCCTCTTCGATCGGAATGACTTGTCCGGCAACACGCACGACTTCATCGGCAGGGCTGGCCGTACCGGTAACAGTAACGGTGCTGGCCTTGGAGAAGCTGATATTGCGGATCGCGGCTTCGTCTTGTGTGCCGAATAGAGGGCGCACGGGAGCGGGTGCATCGCTAAATGCTTCGTCAAGCACGGTCAGTTCTTGCGGCTGCGTTTCGTCGAAACGACCTTTCCCGTCATAGACGCGGTAGGTGTAGAACAGGTCTTTCTCGGCGATGTCAGTAGGCGTCCAACGAGCGATTCCGCTCTTGTCTGCTGCGACCACCTCAAGCGGTGTCGCGTCAGGTCCAACACCGGCACGGAATATCCGTACCTCTGCCTTTTCGACAAAGGATGGATAGTTCACATAGCTGACAAAAGTCGACGCTTGACCGCGAACGACAGTGCGTTCGCTTTCGACAAGGCCAACGGCCAGAACCGGGTCAACATGCGTCTGATCGGTGCGGACTTTGACCGAATATGGATTGTCGATGGCCTGCGTTTCGTCAGGGCCCATCGTGATCGTCATTCCGTTGCTCGAAGAGACCAGAATTGGCTGTTCTTGTGGCGTGCCGCGGCCCGAACCATTATCTGATCCATTGTCAGCCATCCCCGCAACCGGCGCCTGCCAGTCACTGCGCGGGGCAGAGAGCGTCTGCTCGCTGCCACATGGTTTGGTCACGCTAATGCTGATACCAATGCACGATGCCGGAACCAATTGCTGCGAGGCAAAGTGACCGCTGGCACTGGCCGGAGTGATCTGGCCTGATACCCGCACCAGCGCGTCGCTTGGCGCGGAACCAGTGACATTCACCGGAACTGCGTCGGCCACCGCGATATTGCGGATGGAGGCTGAATCACGGACACCGAAATCAGCGCGCGCGGGACTGTCTTCAATAGCAAATTGTGCTGCCGACATTAGAGTTAGCGATTGCGGTTCTGTCTCGTCATAATTCCCGTCCGCATCATAGACGCGATATACATAGACCATATAGGCTGATGCATAATTGGTCGGTGTCCATTCCATCACGCCATTGCGATCACCAGTAACCACCGCATGCGGTGTGCCATCGGTGGATAGGCCACTGTCAAACAAGCGCAACTCTGTCCGTTCAACAAAGGCGGGGTAGTTGGTGTAGCCGATGAACTGGGCAGGGGAGCCCCGCTGGATCGTCTTTTCAGCGCCAACGAGGCCAATGGACAGGATCGGTGTCGCAATTGCAGACCGGATCTGGACGCTTGGAGCTTGCGCGCCAATCGTCGCAGCCGCTTGGCTGGTTACCGCCGGTGCGGTCAGCTTAGCCGAATGATCGGCATCGCTGGCTGCCACGGCTAGCGTAGAGTAAGGCACGAAACCAAAATTTTGGCTGCCCTCTGGAGCTGCCATCGCGGGGGCTGCAATGCTCAAGGAAGCGATGGCGGATGCCCCTGCGAGAAGCAGAGCTTGGCGGCTTTTACGTGATGCCTTGCCCGAATTAGAGCGAGCGGTCGGGAGGTTTGAGCTATTGTTCATTGTTCTTACTCCCGGCCCGGCGCAACATTTGCGCGCACCATGTTGGTTTCGATTGTGGGCGGCGGACCGTCCCAATCATCGTCATCCTCGAAAGTAGCCTCCAGCATCCGCTTCAGAACTGCGAGGCGGGCCTGAACCAGCTCAGTGTTTTCACCGGTGGAGGCGGAATAGGTGATTTGGATCACCAGACGCTGTGCTTCCACTTCAGTCAGTCCATTCAGCTGAGCGGCAAACGCTTGGTTCAAATTGCTGCCGCCAGCTTGGAAGGCACGTGTGTCGAGCACGATGCTCACCACGCGGGCTTTCTGGACACCGAAGTTCAGTTCGCTGATCTTACCGCGAGTGAGGCGGATCGATTGCGGGTTGTCCGATGTTGGCGAGTAGCCAGCAGGGATAGTCCGCGTGTCGAGCTTCAGGACGAAGTTCGAACCGATCTGCGCATCCGGCACGGCTGCACATGTGATGTGGTAGCGGCCATATTCGTCAGTCGTAATCAACTGACCATTGACCGTTGCCACACGGGCACCTGGAATGCCGGGCTCGCCGTCATTCTGGTATCCGTCACCATTAAGGTCGTCGAAGACCTTGCCGATGATTTCTGCGCAATCGAAGATCGCACTTGGGACAATCGAGACCACAGCCTGCGCCCGGTTGGATATGTCGGTTCCCGTCACTCCGCTGCGGCCAACCGCAGTGTTGATCCGGTCGCCTTCGGTCACACCGGCGCCGATGACGGCGACGATCTGATAAGTCCGCAGTTGATTGCCAGCGAATGTCTGGTTTTCCCAACGCAGTTCGCGATTGGCTACTGTCGGCTCGAATGCGATCTCATCGACGCGTGACGATCCCGGTACATACTTGAAGCCGGGTGGCAGGATGTCGATCACGTTCACTGCAGCGCGCGCCGCAGCTTCTGTGTTACGCACCGTGATGGTGTACGGCACCAGATCGCCTGTGCTGGCTGTCAGCGTGGTGCTGGTCTTAGTAACCAGCAGCGGAGTCCGCGACAGGAAGGGATCAAGCGGAATGTGGTTGTTGACCACATTCGCGTCACCCGCAGCGATCAGGAAGCCGAGGTAGTAGGTTGTTGGCTCACCGCCCTGTGGCGCCGAATTATTTGGAACCACTGGCGCTGGATTGCCCAGACCCGATACGTTCAGCGAACCGCTTTCTACTCCAATCACAGTCGATACCGGATCGGCATAGCCTGTTGGTGCAGTGACCTGCAGGCGGTACTCGGTTCGTCCAACGGGGCATGCTGCGTCAGCACCAGCCACGATGTCGAAGCGATAGTAACCGTCAGCAGCCGTTACCTGTCCCGTCTGGGACGGATCGAGGTAACATACCGTTGGCAGCGGTGTTCCACTTGCATCGACGAGAGTGACTACCGCACCCGAAACAGGATTGCGCGTGATCGCATCATAGACAACGCCCGATGGGTCGATTGGCAAGTTCTGATCGTTCAGCGTGCCGTTCACAGGCAGATCAACATCGTTGATCACACCAAACACCGTGCCCGTTGTCGGGTGGATGAACTGGATTGAATAGCCGCCGCCGCTCAAAATATCTTCGAAAGCGTAGAAGCCGTCCGTATCGGTCGTAGTCGTCTCAACCACGTCACCATCACGTATGAGGTTGACGATCCAATTGACTTGCAATTCTTCGCCGGTTTCCCGTGAGCGGTTCAAATTATCGTCAAGATAGACGATCCCGTTCACAGCGCTGCGCGGTGGCAGAACAGTGATTGTGACAGTCGCAGTCGTGCAATTGGTCGGGTTCAGGAGCTCGCACAGTTCGTAATCGAATGTGTAGGTTCCTTCTGGAGTGTTTGGCGCAACGCCAACACTACCCGTTGCAGTATCGAAAGTGATACCTGTTGGCACGACCGAGCTCGGCGCAAGTGTGACTGTCGAGTTCGCAGGCGTAGCTGGGTTGCCATTGATGGTATCGCCATCAAAGACGTTCAGAACATCAGGCTGTCCAGTGGCGCTATTCACGTCACCCGCAGTGTCATCAACCGCATCAATCGGAGCTGCGACCACAGTGACAGTGACTGTCGCTGTTGTGCAGTTCGTTGAGTTCAGGATCTCACAGATCTCGTAGTCGAAGCTGTAATCGCCCGCAGGTGTGTTCGGATCAACCGAGACGCTTCCTGTGGCCGGATCGAAGGTAAGACCCGCTGGAACCGTCGAACCAGGTGCGACAGAGATTGTCACATTGTCGATGGTCGCAGGGACGCCGTTGAGCGTATCACCGGTCAGAACGTTGAGAACATCAGTTCCACCGTCTGCACCAATGATGTCAACAACCGTATCATCGACAGCTTCAATTGGACCCGCAGTGACCGGCACCGTTACAGTGGTGGTCGCACAGTTAGTCGGGTTGAGAATCTCACAGATTTCATATGTGATCTCATAGTCACCCACTGGTGTGCCTGGTGGTACATCAACATCGCCAGTCGCCGGATTGAGCGCCGGCACAGGTCCGCCATCAACCGGAGTCGCCGGGGTGGTCACAGTGACAGTCACCGTGGTCGGATCAACCGGATCACCGCCAAGCGTATCGTTAGGCAGGACATTGATCACACCCGCCTCACCCGAGCCGCCATTGGATGGAGGCGCCGTGTCAGGAGTGGCCACAATCGGCGCAGCATCTACTGTTACCGAAGCGGTCGCAGTCGAGCAGTTGGTTGGATTAAGGATCTCACAAATCGTGTAATCGAACGTATAGTTTCCAGCAGGTGTGTTCGGATCGACCGAAACGTTACCTGTGGCCGGATCAAACGTCAGACCAGCCGGTACAGTCGAGCCAGTTGCAACCGCGATGGTTACAGTGGTGGTATCAACCGTGTTACCGTCCAGCGTATCGCCGTCCAGAACGTTAAGAACGTCAGCCGCACCGCTGATACCGTTTATACCGGTAACTGTATCATCAACAGCCGCAATTGGCGCAGCAGTAACCGGCACCGTTACAGTGGTGGCGGCACAGTTAGTCGGGTTGAGCTGCTCGCAGATTTCATATGTGATCACATAATCGCCTGCAGGCGTGCCAGCCGGGACATCGACGTTACCAGTGGTGGGGTCCAGAGTAGGTACTGGGCCGCCATCAACCGGGGTTGCCGGAGTGGTCACGGTGACGGTGACAGTGGTTGGATCAACCGGATCACCGTTCAACGTATCGTTAGGCAGAACATTGATCACATCAGTTCCACCCGAACCACCGTTAGTGGGAGGCGCAGTGTCGGGAGTAGCCACAATCGGCGCTGCATCTACAGTGACGGTAGCCGTCGCTGTCGAGCAGTTGGTTGGGTTGAGGATTTCACAGATCGTGTAATCGAATGTGTATGTTCCCGCAGGCGTGTTCGGATCAACCGAGACGCTGCCTGTGTTTGGATCGAAGGTCAGACCAGCCGGTACAGTCGAGCCCGTTGCAACAGTGATCGTTACAGTGGTCGTGTCTACCGGATCGCCGTTCAACGTATCGCCATCGAGCACGTTGAGAACATCAGAAGCACCATCGGTGCCGTTGATTCCGGCTACATCGTCATTCACGGCCACAATTGGCGCTGCGACAACGGTTACAGTCTCTGTCGCAATCGCACAGTTCGTGGGGTTTAGAAGCTCGCAGATTTGGTAATCGAAGCTGTAAGTTCCTGCAGGCGTTCCGGCATCTACCGAAACATCGCCAATGGCAGTGTCGAAGGTGAGGCCAGCCGGTACAGTTGCACCAGGTGCGACAGCGATGCTGACGGTTCCAGTGGTTGCAGCGACGCCATTGAGCGTGTCGTCACTGAGGGCATTGAGCACATCAGCCGCACCTGTGGCACCGTTAATGTCACTCACGCTCTCGCTAACCGCCACGATTGGTGCTGCATCTACGGTGACGGTAGCCGTCGCTGTCGAGCAGTTAGTTGGGTTGAGGATTTCACAGATCGTGTAATCGAATGTGTATGTTCCCGCAGGGGTGTTCGGATCAACCGAGACGCTGCCTGTGTTTGGATCGAAGCTGAGCCCAGCAGGGACCGACGAACCGGTTGCAACTGTGATGGTCATAGTCGACGGATCGGCAGGCGCACCGTTCAGCGTATCATCGCCGAGAACGTTAAGCACATTTGGCGCACCGTCCGAGCCATTGATTCCGACCACGCTATCATCGACAGCCACTATTGGAGCCGCAACTACAGTTACAGTTTCGGTCGCAATTGCGCAGTTGGTTGGGTTCAGCAGCTCGCAGATTTGATAGTCAAAGCTGTAGGTTCCAGCAGGGGTTCCTGCATCGACCGAGACGTTACCTGTGGCAGTGTCGAAACTGAGGCCGGCAGGCACAGTGGCACCCGGTGCAACCGCGATGCTGACAGTGCCAGTAGTCGCAGCTACGCCGTTGAGCGTATCACCATCGAGCGCGTTGAGGACATCATTGGCACCTGTGGCACCGTTGATATCACTGACGCTCTCGCTAACCGCCACGATTGGCGCAGCAACAACTTCAACAGTTTCAGTCGCGATTGCACAGTTCGTTGGGTTCAGCAGCTCGCAGATTTGATAGTCAAAGCTGTAAGTTCCCGCAGGTGTTCCGGCATCTACCGAGACGTTACCTGTCGCAATGTCAAAGGACAGACCAGCAGGCACAGTGGCACCCGGTGCCAGCGCAATGCTGACAGTACCGGTAGTTGCCGCAACGCCGTTCAGCGTATCACCGGTAAGCGCATTGAGAACATCGG
This sequence comes from Pontixanthobacter sp., assembly GCA_049289475.1. Lineage (GTDB taxonomy): Bacteria > Pseudomonadota > Alphaproteobacteria > Sphingomonadales > Sphingomonadaceae > Pontixanthobacter. Next base: position 7,810 of record JBATLU010000387.1, read on the forward strand.
TTCCGCCATCGGCACCATTGATGCCAGCGACATTGTCATTGACCGCAGTGATATTCGCAGCGTTCACAGGAACTGTAATCGTTGCGGCTGCACAGTTGGTCGGGTTCAAATCTTCGCAGATTTTGTAATTAATCGTGTAAGTGCCAGCAGGGGTGCCAGCAGGTACGTCAACCAAGCCAGTCGCTGTGTTCAGCACTGGAACCGGGTTTCCGCCAATGGACGTAGCCGGAGTGACAACAGTCATCGTGATGTCGGCAAGATCGGCAGGCGCGCCGTCAAGCGTGTCACCAATCAGCGCGTCAACAACACCGTTCGCACCATCCGCACCGTTCACCGCAGCCGAGCTATCATCATCGGCGGTAATTGGGCCGGCAACAACGGTCACAGTCGCAGTAGCGGTGCGGCAGTTAGTCGGGTTCAACTGCTCACAAATTGTGTAGTCGAAGCTGTAAGGACCAGCAGGGGAGCCCGGATCAACCGTGATGTTGCCCGAGGCAGGATCGAAGGTCAGGCCAGCGGGTACTGTAGAGCCAGTTGCGACTGTGATCGTAACATTGCCCGTGGTGGCAGGGTTACCGTTCAGCGTATCGCTGCCCAGTACGTTCAGCACATCGCTCGCACCAGCGGTGCCGTTGATGCCGCCAACGCTGTCATCGACAGCATTCATAGGCGGTGCAACAACTTCAACCGTCGCTGTCGCTGTTGAGCAATTGGTCGGGTTCAGGTTTTCACAGATCGTATAGTTGAAACTGTAAGTTCCAGCAGGTGTCGCCGGATCGACCGAGATATTGCCCGAAGCAGGATCAAACGTCAGGCCAGCAGGTACTGTAGAGCCAGTTGCAACGGTGATCGTTACATCTGCGCCTTCGGCAGCCGCATTGTTCAGCGTGTCATCACTCAGAACATTGAGTACGTTAGACGCACCTGTCGCTCCGTTGATACCATTGGCGTTGTCATCCACAGCCAAGATTGGCGCGGCAACCACTTCAACAGATTCGGTGTGGATCGCACAGTTGGTCGGGTTGAGGATTTCGCAGATTTGATAGTTGAAACTGTAAATGCCAGCCGGTGTGCCGGGCAGAACCGAAGTGGTCCCGTCAGCAGTATCGAATGTCAGACCAGCCGGTACAGTTGCACCAGGAGCCAGCGAGACAGTCACAGTTGCAAGTGTCGCAGGCGCACCATTGAGCGTATCGCCATCAAGCGCGTCGAGAACGTCATCCTGACCGGTCGCACCATTTATGCCTTGAATAGCGTCACGATCAGCGGTGATCGGCGCTGCAACAACAGTGACCGTTTCAGTCGCGATTGCGCAGTTGGTTGGGTTCAAAAGCTCGCAGATTTGATAGTCGAAGCTGTAGGTACCAGCGGCGGTGCCCGGATCGACCGAGACATTGCCAGTGGCAGTATCGAAGCTGAGGCCAGCAGGTACAGTCGAAGCTGGTGCAACCGCAATGCTGACAGTGCCAGTGGTCGCAGCCACGCCGTTGAGCGTATCACCATCGAGAGCATTGAGAACATCATTCGCACCCGAAGCGCCGTTGATGCCTCCTACGCTCTCGCTGACTGCGGCAATCGGAGCTGCGTCAACAGTCACAGTTGCTGTGGCGGTGGAGCAGTTCGTAGGATTGAGCTGTTCACAGATCGTGTAATCGAAGCTGTAAGTACCCGCAGATGTACCCGGATCGACCGAGACATTGCCCGTGGCAGGATTGAAGGACAGGCCAGCAGGAACGGTAAAGCCGGTTGCAACAGTGATCGTAACATCGCCAATTGTGGCAGCGTTTCCGTTCAGCGTATCATCGCCCAGCACGTTGAGGACATCATTTGCGCCATCGGCACCATTAATGCCGCTCGCGCTATCATCAACCGCAAGGATTGGTGCGGCAACGACAGTCACTGTTTCGGTTGCAATCGCGCAATTACCGGGGTTCAACAATTCGCAGATTTGATAATCAAAGCTGTACGAGCCAGCCGCGGTTCCCGGATCAACCGAAGTGTTTCCCGTAGCTGTATCGAATGTCAGGCCAGCAGGAACTGTAGCACCAGGTGCCAGCGCAATGCTGACATTGGCGGTGGTCGCAGCCACGCCGTTGATTGTATCATCTGTAAGAGCGTTCAACACGTCATTCGCGCCATCGGTACCATTGATGCCGCCTACACTGTCATCCACAGCGATAATCGGAGCCGCCACGACTGTCACACGCGCTTCGGCGATCGAGCAATTGGTTGGATTGATGATTTCGCAGATGCGATAGTTGAAGAAATATGTGCCCGCAGGAGTACCCGGAACGACCGAAACATTGCCTGTGGCTGTGTCGAAAGTTAGGCCAGCCGGAACAGTTGCACCGGGCGCCAATTGAATTGTGACCTCGCCGGTCGTTGCCGGAACGCCATTGCGTGTATCACCGGTGAGAACATTCAGAACATTGTTCGCACCACTGGCACCATTGATGCCGGTTGCACTGTCATTTACGGATTGAATTGGGCCAGCGATAACCGAGACAGTCTCTGTCGCAATCGCGCAATTGGTCGGGTTCAGTTGCTCACAAATTTGATAGTTGAAGCTGTAATTTCCAGCCGGCGTGTTCGGTTGGACCGAAGTTGTGCCGTCGGAAATATCGAAGGTCAGGCCAGCAGGTATCGTTGCACCTGGCGCAAGCGCGATTGTTACATTGGCAGTCGTCGCCGCTGCGCCATTCAAAAGGTCGCCGGTCAGGGCTGACAGAACATCTGCCGCTCCGGTTGCACCACTGATTCCGCCAATTGTGTCATTGGTTGCCGAGATCGAAGCTGCCGTAACAATCACGGTAACTGTTGCGGTTGCACAATTTGTTGGATCGGCCAGATCGCAGATTTGGTAAACGATGGTGTATGTGGCAGCAGGCGTCCCAGCGGCAACCGACACCTGGCCGGTTGCCGTATCCATCGTGACCCCTGCATTGGAAGCGGGCGTGGTGATCGTTGTGGTAATATTGGCCGGAACAATCGCCGCTCCGTTCAAGCTATCATTGTTGAAAGCATTGGTCAGATTGGTCTGGCCAACCGCGCCCACTACCGATGGCGGATTGTCATTGGTGGCGATGATTGTCGCACGAAGGTGGTCTTGGAAAATATAACCGGTTGCATCGGTCGAAGCAGTAAGAACGATCGCACTGATCGTGTTCTCTGCGGCAGTGTTGCCATAGGCGCCATTATTGACTGTGCCGCCCGCGCTACCCGCGGTTTCGTTCAGGTCGTAATGGGTAATTGGCTGCGTCTCGACAATGGTGTAACCACTGGCGTTAGATGGTGGCAGGACACCGAAATTGAATGCGCCGCTTCCATTGGTGTTAACCGATGCCATAATGGCATTTCCGAAAATATCGGTGCCGGTCAGAGTTAGCTGAACGCCGGTCATGCCTTCGCCGCCGTCAAAAGTGCTGTTGTTGTTATTGTCTGCGTAAACCGAACCGGCAATGCTTGAGGCGCGGATCTGAACGACTGCGGATTGGCTGTTATTCGCTCCATTGGCGTCTTCGCTCAAGGGATCACCGAACGCATCGAGGCCGGGCGTAATTGTGGCCGTGTCTGTCGCATCCATCGGAGTGAGCGCTCCGCTATAGGGAGCTTGAGCTTTGGTATTGACCAATAGGTCAACAGTGTGGGCAGCACCAACCGGGAAGGTCCCGTCAATATCGCAGACTATGGTGCTTGTTCCTGAACAGGTCAGGCCGCTAACGGTTGCCGAGCTACCGCCGGGGATCGAAGTGCTGGGCGCAGGAGTGGCGGAATAGACAAAGCCTGCAGGAAGCACATCGGTGATCCGAACGCGGGCTGCCGTAGCAGGGCCGTTATTGCGGAAACGGATGGCGAATTCGATAGGCTCGTTGACACTGCGTTGCAGCGCTCCTGTGCGGGTTTTGCTTACGACCTCAAGATCGGTCGAAGGCAATACCGTTGTGTTCTGCACCGCTCGGTTGTTGGCAGTTTGGACGTCAGCGCCGGCACCATTCCAGACAGGCTGCTCAGCAGAGGTTAGTTCGGCAGCATTCGCAAAAGTAACGATGGTGGATGGCGCAGTTCCGCCCATTGTAAAGGACAAGCGGAAGATCACTTGGCTCTGGGAATTTAGATAATTATTCGCGGTGCTGGTCGTATCGATACGGCAAAGCACATTGGCGCCCGATGGTACGCAGCCCGCATTGGGCGCGGCCTGCAAGGTCAGTCCACCATTGGCCGCAATCGGATTGATTGTGACCGATGACAAAGTCATAGTCAAACCCGGAGGCGGTGAGGGAATATCGGTGATCAGAACATCTGTTGCGCGCGATGGGCCGAAGTTCGAGGCACGAATGTCGTAGTTGAGTGTTTCGTCAAAACGTACCGGATCATCTGTTGCAGGGTTGGACTCTTGCTTGGTTACGCTCAAATCGAACGTCGGCGCGTTCATTGTGTGGTTAAGGTTGAAGAAGTTGTTGCCTGCGAGCGGGTCAGTGCCGCCGTTGGAATCTTGCGTATCTGTAGTTACAGTCGCTTGGTTGGTATTCGCGGCAGGCAAGCTTGCCAAAGTAGCGCCGCCAAACGGATATTTTGGTATAACTTGAACATTGATCTGACGTACTTCGGTGCGGGTGAATTGACCAAGAGGGCAAGTCACAGTGCCGGTTGCGATAACGACCGAACATGTGCCGCCCGGTTTGGTTGTGGTCGGCGTACCGATGATCTCAAACTTATCCGGATCGATTACATCGCGGACGACAACATTATTGGCGGGGTTGGCCCCATCATTGCGAACGCTGATGATATAGGTGGACTGAACGCCGACGCGTGCCGGATTTGGCGTGACCGACTTGGAGTTGATCGTCATGTCGGAGATGCCGGTGATCGTATAGGCAGCGGAATCGGTGTTATTTCCGGTGTTGAGTTCGGTCGTGTCAGGCGAAAATACTGATGCGAAATTGGTGAAACTACCGCTTTCAAACGGACGCGCTACGCGGATAATCATCGTTTGAGTGGTACCACCAGCAAGATTGCTAAGTGTCCATGTCGCAAGGCCATTAGATGGGGTGTACGCGAGCGAGCCGGAGGTAGTACTTTCTTGTGTTACGCCGGTTATAAATGCGCCGCTATTGATGAAGTTTGGCAATGCATCCGTAACACTGACTGTGCGGGCATTGTCGCCGCCAGCAACGTTGGAAACTTGCAAGCGCACATAGAAAACCGCATCTGCATCGGAAATGGCGAGGTTCTCGGACCAGCCACCGGTTGGCGACAGGCTAACATCCTTCGCGACGGTGAGATCGGCAGCCAATGTGGTCGAGCGGACGCCTGCGCTACGGCAATCATTTGCGGTCGGGCTGGTTGGCGAACTCGGCGTATGACCCGAATTGGCCGTAGTGTCGGTGCAAGCGGTGTTGGTAATCGTTGTGTCGGTTCCGGCACCGGCTTGCGTGATGAGGCTTAGAGTAAGCTCCGAACCGACGGCTAGCGAGCCTGTTCCAGTTGTTTCACAGGTCACTACCGGACTTGCAACTGTGCAATTCCAAGCACCTGAAACGCTAACGAAAGTTTCGTCAACGCTCAATGTGTCAGTTACTCGGATCGGATTAGACGGTGAATAGCTCGCGACCGAAGGACCTAGATTGCGCACTATGATGGTCGAAGTAACATTCGCACCAGGCGCGACCGGGTTGGGGCTCTTGCTTTTCGAACGCAGTTCAAGATCAGCGTTTGGTAGAACCACCTGGAAAGGAGCGATCGCAGTGTTGTTGCCGAAGTCGGGGTCTGCGAAGCCTGTCGGCGGCGCGACCGTTGCGGTGTTGTTGATAATGCCGCCAGTTGCCGAGGCGCCAATGACAGGAATCGTAAAGTTGGCCTGTCCGGTTGCCGTGAGTGAGCCTGCTGTGCAGGTAACGGTTTGGCCCGAACGACCGCAACCGGCGGGAAGAGTGCCAATCGTCAGCGACGCATCAATAGTGTCGGTTATCGTCGATGCGGTAGGAACGTTTTGCGGGCCAGTGTTGCGGATCGTCAAAACGATGTTTGCGCTGCTGCCCACAGTGATAGTGGAAGGCATCGACTTAATGGCCTGAAGATCGCTGCCTGCTTCAATGTTGGTTACGACAACGTTTGATGTGTTGTTTGATCCGTCAGGGTCGAGCACCTGAGGGTCGGTTCCTGTAACGCTGGCAATATTCGAGATCGTGCCAGCAGATGCTTTGGTAATTCGCCCTGTAATGGTGATATTGGGATAAGGAGTGTTAACCGCAGGAGCGGCTCCGGAATAATTGCAAGTAACCTGCGTGCCCGACTGGCTGCAGCTCCAACCTGATCCGGTAGCGCTTTGGAAGGCGAAATCGGATGCGGCCGGAAGATTATCAAGCACGCGGACAGCGCTGGTGGAGTTGGGGCCGCTGTTGGATGCGGTCAAAGTGTATTGAAGAATGCCGCCAGCGATTACGCTTGGCGCTGAACCGGACTTGGTGATGGACAGATCGGCACCGGCACGAACGGTGGGGTTGATGGTTAGCGCATCGTTGCCGGGGTTTGCGTCGCTGTTGCCAGCCGCCGCGATTCTCGCGGTTGATGCCCCTGCACCAGGTCCGCGTGCAATTGCGCGGTAAGTGAATGTCTGTGCATTGGCCGTGCCGCCGCCCAAAAGATTGGGCATGTTGCAAATCAGAGTCTGGCTGCCGACAGCGCCGCTCAATGTGCAATAGGCCGGAAAATTGGCCGGCGCGTTGATCACTTCGAAATTGGGAGAAATCGCAATCGTGACGACCGCATTGTTCACCGCCGGGGCGCTGTTATTCGCTACCGTGACCGTGAAGGTCCCCTGTGCGGTTGATGCAATGGGATCCGGCGCTGCCGAATATTGCGTTACCGAAAGGTCTGCTGCCGAAACCGCACTACTGAACATGAGGGCGAACAGCCCGACCATGATCCGTGCCAGAGCTGCGGTTTTTAAAGTAAGCATTTCATCCGTCTTTCATGCGCAAAACCGACTTATTCGGCAGAGCTTGCGGACGGTGTGGCCATTTAAGCCTAATTTTTGGTTAACAGACGACCTATGGCGATTTGGGTGAAAATTGAGTTTCTTGCTGTTTTAATTATATAATATGAGGTTATCGAAGGTTAAGAAGCGGCCATTATTTACAACTCCTTACATGATTTGCGGGATGATCTGGCCCTGGATGACCTCGTAAGGGGCGGTATCACCGAAGAATTTCGTCACGTCGATTAACAGTTTTTGGCTTAAACGCTGCGCCTCTGCGCCATCGTTGGAAACCCGATCTGCATAATCAGTCAAATTGTCGATCCGCAGATCCATCATCCGGCGGCAAACCCTGCGCTCGAAAGTCGAATGTTTGTAATCGCACGCGCGGATCGTGGATAAACCGACAACCGCATCGACGATCTTGTTTTTAGCGTTGCCATGATCGCTCTCAATCGGCGAGCCGCGCAAGACGAGTGGCAGCAAAAGTCCTTCAATCATCGTATGCCCCAGATGCTCCGGCACTTCGACGGCATTGACCGCTTCGGTCGCAATCGCTGCATTCGGCATCGGGTCAAACTTGGCGCTTTCAGGGGATTGAACACAGGTAAAGCCGCCCGCTTCACGCACGGCCTCAAGCATTTTGCTCCATCGCCACCAGATCCTGATAGGACGACCGCCGTACCACTCTTGCCCCAAGAGTTTGCGATAGAATGGAAAAGAGTATTAATTAATGTCGCCACGCCTTTCGGATCAACATCGGGTCGGACCTCGGCCTTCAAGGCCGCTCCATGAACTTCAATGTAAGTCTTGGGCTGGATGATATAGAAGGTATTCCTTTTTAGCTGCTCGCCATTTTTGCAGATTTGACCAGCATTCCAGTGTGACGCGCAATAAGCTCGTCCAACATACTCTTAAAGTCTCTCGACAAGTGCATGACGACAACAACAGCCGCATCTGAATCGTTAAGTCAACTCGCGAAGGCAGCGCAAGAAGGTGGAAATGCTGTTCGCGCGCCTCAAACGAATATTAAAACTGGACCGATTACGCTTGCGGGGACCAAATGGCGCAAAAGACGAGTTCCTCCTAGCCGCCACCGCCCAGAACCGGCGCAAACTAGCCAAAACAATTCCGGTGTCAGCCTGATAAGATTATCAAACTCCGTTCGCTTCGCTTCCAGAAATAATATCAAACGGAAAATAGAGCGAGTCTTTCAACACAATCCGCCCAATAGTTACCGTTTGCAGAGCCGGGATTCTCTGAAAGGCGTCTTTCCGTTGTTGGCTAATGAAGCCGCGTTTCAGCGATCAGACCATTTTCGGAGGTGAGGCATCAGCACGCTAAGCGCCGCCAACGTATTAAACTGCATATATAACTTAAGATAAAAGGTTTTCTGCCCTTCACTTCGACTTTGTGTTAGCCAACTAACACAAAACGTTACGATTCTAGGCAAAATAGTAAAAATACTAACACGTCTCCTAGCACATAGTACAAAATTTTGATTTATTATCATGTATTATCAATTATATGTCTATCAAGCGTTCCGGCTCATAACCTGAAGGTCGTTGGTTCAAATCCAACCCCCGCAACCACCAATGCATTGAAAAATCACGCTTTTTTAGCCTCACTGTTGCCAGTGGGGCTTTTCGTGTTCCTAACTGTAAGCATATAAGAAGCAGATTCAGACGTAACGCTAAGTTCTGCAATGTAAATGTCAGCTGCGCCAGAATTTGGCGGTGTGGCTGTAGGTAGTGGGCATCCTCGCTAATGAGCCGGGAGAGATTCTGCCGAAGGATTGATCAGTCAGAACATTCCAGCCGAATGATGTAAGTCGAGTCTTCTTGAGGCCCGATTTCCAACAAGGTTGTTTCCTCAGCACGGATCGCGCCCGTCCATTCGAGGTTGACCTCGTCGAGTATCAGCAAGACGGCGTGGCAAGTGTTCCGCTCGCGGCCGTCGGCCTGTGCGCTGACGAGCATGCTGGTGCACTTCGGCTCCAGCGTCATGATGACACCGTCACCTCGGGCGAGTTCGAACCGGCCGGCGGAAGGGAATGTGCAGTCGTCTTCAAGCTGGCGTCCGTCTATCAGTTGATAAGCGACGCATTCGATCCTGCCGAGGGTGTCGCCCTTGAATAGCATCTGGCAGTTGATCTCAGCCTCCAGCGAAACTGACGGCCCGACCGCGGTCAGCGCTAGGGCAAGGGCAGCACTCATTGGCCTGTTTCCTTGCTTGCATCGAACCACAGCGCGTCGATATGTGTGAAAACCACATCACGCGGTGTCAGTTTGCCCAGAGGTGCAAAGCCATCGGGTAAAGCTTTGTCCGGGCCATAGGATTCCAGCCGATTGACCATCCCGGCCAACGCCTCGCGGCTGGCATTGTGTGGATCCAAAGCTCCTATCGTACCGAAGAACTTAGCCCCGGCGGGCGAGCCACTATATCGCAGCAGCGCCAGCTCCGACCCGACATAACGCGTCGCCGCCTCGATGCGGAACGGGTGGTCCTGCACCAGCGCAAAACGCAGGCGGGACCAACCGGACTAGGCAGAGATGTCAATCCCGCCGCCCTTGTCGATCGGCTTGCCAAGAAACATGTCGAGCCTCTGGGCGGCTATGCCGCTATATAGAAACGCTCGGTTCTCGTCTGGACCGATACCTACGGCATCGGGTGACCTTATGGTAAGCACCAGATCGAAAACACGGCTCGCTCGGTCAAGGTTATCAAGGCTCAGTTCGACATGTGCGATTCGCTCGAGAAAATCGGCTACCCAGATCGAGGTCTCACCATAGTCCTCCACAGCAACATCCAGCATCGCATAGAGGTCTGGCAAAACTGTCTCGGGTTCCTCGGTTCTGAGCGCAGCATCGAAAAGAGCAATCCGGTTCTGAAGAGCGATAGTCTTGCCTTTCACACCCAGCGTCTCAGCTTCCTCTGCCGCGCGCTGGTGCAGAGCAACCGATTCCTCGTGCAGCGATTGCAAGGCCAGAATGGTGGCAAGGGTTGTTAGGGCCCTCAGCTGGATAAGTGACTCTTGCGGCAATCCACCATTTTCCGCGGTAACAGAACTGGCAAGAAGCTTTGCCTCGTCAATGCGGGCAGATCGCAGCATGACGATAGCGCGGTCAGATGCACAGCCGAGGCGCGTGAGCTTGCCGGTGGGAGCGGGGACAGCGTCAATCGCGGCAAGTGCATCGTCCGCATCGTCAAGCATGGACGCGAGAGCGAGATTGCGGGCATGGCGGCATTTCTCCCGAATGACCAGATCGCGTTCCGCGCCCGTAGCCTCCAACTCTTCGATCAGCATTTCGCCAAAGCTCGCGGCCAGAGGGTAAATTTGGCCATCTTCGTATTGTGCGATTTCTTTCTGAAGCGCTGAAACTGAACCACTATCGAGACTCTGGCCAAGTGAGGGAGCGGGCAGGGCGAATGCTCCCAGTCCAATCAACAAACGCAGCCAATTCGGCTCCATCAAAAACCCTCCGCTTCCAAATCCTAGAGTTGACGCTAAGCTTTACTGACGTTCTCGGCAAGCGCGTGAGATGGAGTGATTGTAGTGCAGCGCAGATCAACAACCCTTGTAGCTCTCCTTGTGCTAGTCTGCTTCATTCTTTCCGCTCCCTCCCTATCATTGGCGCAGGATGCACAGATGTTTCCGTCACCGGTTTCGTGCTCTGTTGCTGGCGCAGATCCGGAAAAGTCGGCGCAATGTCTGAAAGAGGAGGCCTATTGGTCCGCACAGTGGGCGATGCAGTCTGCAGCCGCACAGGCACTTTCGCAGGTCAATGCTAGATTTGCTGCGGGTGAGGGTGAACTGGCCTCGATGGCTCGGGAGCTTGAGCAAGCGAAGGCTGAACGCGAAGATGCCGAAAGTGCCTATTTCCTCGCGCTTGGAATTACTGACGAACGCATGCGTGAAGGGCGCGCAAGAGAATTGAAAGCCGCACTCGATCTCAAAGTATCAAAAATTACCGCGCTCGAAGCCAGTATCGCGCTTAGTTTTCCAGAATATTCTAGCCTGATCAAACCGAGACCACTGACATTTGAGGAGACCGCCGGCTTGCTGCGCGATGGCGAGGGGCTGTTCCTCGTTCTGCCAGGGGAGACGGGAACATTCACATTCCTCGTGACGCAGGACTCGCTCGATTGGCACCGCTCCAACCTTAGCGCAGGTGATCTGGAGGAAATTGTCGACTTCATCCGGGTTAGCATGGGAGTTGGCGGCCTGCGTCCCGATAGCCGCGACATCCGCGTTTCGGGTCTGCCATTTCCAGCGGCCGATGCTTTCAAACTCTATCAGGAATTGCTTTCCCCCTTTCGCAGCAAACTCGACAGTCTCGGTCATCTCTATGTCAGCGCGTCCGGCGCATTGACAGCGATCCCTCCGTCAATCCTGATTCTTGATGAGCCCGCACCTACCGCGGGTGAGCGTAATGGCGCGGGGCTGGTCAATGTGGCTTGGCTGGCCCGATCGCATGCAACCACGGTTCTGCCAGCGCCTTCATCGCTACGAGATATAGCGGGTCGAAGCCGGTCAGGGGCTGATCGCGCATTCATGGGCGTCGGCAATGCTTGCACTGGATGGGGGATTGAAGATGCGCCTGACCCCCCAGAAGATATCTGCGGGCCGCCGCCGGATGATATTGTCCTGCGATCCTCAGACTAGGCTGAGGTGGTCATTGTAGATGGTTTTGATCGCGGCAATTGGTTGGGCGTGCCGCAGCGGCTCGGCAATGTCGCGGTACTTTCTCCCGGCGATTTGCGATCATCACTGACCTATCTGCCGGGTACGCGCGACGAACTTATTGCGCTTGCCTCTGCCCTCGGTGCGGATGCCGAAACTGATCTCTTGTTGGCCAATGATGCGCGTGAGGCCCGCTTGCGCAATGGCAACAATGTCTTGTCTGACCGGCGGATCATCGCCTTTGCGACGCATGGCCTCATCGCAACTGACGGGATCGCCAATCTTGATGAGCCTGGACTCGTGCTGACTCCGCCGCTGAAGGGGAGCATCGGTGACGACGGATTTCTGGCGGCTTCGGAAATCGCGGCAAGTCTGAAACTCGATGCGGATTGGGTCATCCTTTCTGCCTGCAACACTGCGTCGCCTGCCAAGAGCGGGGCTGAAAGCCTTTCAGGCTTAGCGCGGGCCTTTTTCTATGCTGGCGCACGCTCGCTTCTCGTGTCTCATTGGCCGGTTGAGGATGATATTGCCGCCCGCATCACGGTCAAAACGATTACAGCGTATGAGGCAAATACGGGTCTGCGCCGCGCA